>JAPKZP010000473.1 GCA_026393735.1 Acidobacteriota bacterium | reverse complement strand
ACTCCAGGAATCGACCCGTGACTCCCCCGGAACCCCCGAAACCGATCTGCAAGGACGCAGGGGAATGCTTCCAGAAGGGCCGCGACGAGTCGGTCGCGCGGCGGTTCGCCGCGGCGATACCCTTCCTCCAGCGGGCACTGGAGTTCGAACCCGGTCACCTGCTGTCCCTCCAGCTCCTGGGCGCAATCGAGGCGAACGCCGGGAACTACGACGCCGCCGGGGGCTACATGGAGCAGGTCGTGAAGCGGGGAGGGGACGTGCTCTTCGGCGTCATGCGCGAACGCAGTCTCTCATACGAGACGGGCCACATCCTCACGATCAATCGGAACATCATCACGCTCACGAATCCGAAGAGTCAGGCGGTGTTCGCCGAGCAGCCGTCCAAAGTGGAGCCGCGCGAGATCAGGCGGATGAGCCGCTCGGATCGCATGATGCCTCATGAGAATGCCTCGCTCGAGGTCCGGGCAGCGACCAAGAAGTACGTGCTCTACCCAATGCCCCGTGGCGTCGAGTGCGTGAGTAGTGTGTCGGGGCCGTTTCCCGACTGTCCGGGCGGGGGCGATCTCATGTTCGGCTACGCCGGCCTCATCAAGCAGGTGCTTGCCGCCGCGGCGACGGTCCCGGCTGGCAAGTAGCCGCAGCCCCAGAGGCGCACTCCCGGTTGGCGCAGGGTCGGCGCCCGACGCGATTGCGGAGCGACTGTGGAGCTTGACGCAGTCACTGGTTTGCCATCACAATCAGATCTCGTAAGTAGCTACCCTGCAAGGAGATACGCCCTACGTCTACCCTCACACGCACAGTCACCCTCCCTGACGAAGGAGTCGAAGCCCTTTTTGGTGCGTACGACGAGAACCTGCGGTTCCTCGAATCGCTGGCCAGCGTGCGCCTGTCCACACAAGGTCATGACCTGATCATCGCCGGGGACGCCGAGGGCGTGGAGCGCGTGGCACATCTCATCGGCAAGCTGATCGCGCTGCAGCGGGACGGCTACCGCCTGACGAACGGCGACGTGAAGACCGCGGCCGAGCTCGTGATGCAGGACCCCGCCGCGGACCTGCGCGACTACTTTCAGCGATCCACGCTGCGGCCGGCAGGCGGGCGGAGGCCCGTCACCGCCAAGAGCGTCAACCAGAAGAAGTATCTCGAGGCCATCGACAAGTTCGACATCGTGTTCGGGATCGGGCCGGCGGGCACGGGCAAGACGTACCTCGCCATGGCGCAGGCCATCTCCTGCCTGCTCGCCAAGAAGGTGAACCGCATCATCCTGGCGCGCCCGGCGGTCGAAGCGGGGGAGAAGCTGGGATTCCTGCCGGGCGACCTGCAGGAGAAGGTGAACCCCTACCTGCGGCCTCTCTACGATGCGCTCTACGACCTGATGGACGCCGAGCGTGCCGAACGGCTGGTGGAACGCGGCACGATCGAGATTGCTCCGCTCGCGTTCATGCGGGGCCGGACGCTGAACGACGCGTTCGTGATCCTCGATGAGGCGCAGAACACCACGAGCGAACAGATGAAGATGCTCCTGACGCGCCTGGGCTTCGGGTCCAAGGCCGTGGTGACCGGGGACATCACCCAGATCGACCTGCCGCCCGGGAAGACCTCGGGGCTGGTGGAGGCCATCAAGGTCGTCGGGCGCGTCGAAGGCATCGGGTTCGTCTACTTCGACGAGCGGGACGTTGTGCGGCACAAGCTCGTTCAGTCGATTGTCAAAGCCTACGAGGCGTTCTCGAAGTCGTGGCCGAACGCCGGCGGGGCGCCACAGGCGTAGCCCCATGGCCAGGTCGAGTCTTCAGTCCGCCCGGTTGACGGTGACGCTGACCTGTCACGGCCGTGTGGCGCTGCGCCTGCCCGGGCTCGCCGCGTGGCTGGCCGGCGTGGCTCCGGCGCGCGCCCGTGGCGAGGTGTCGGTGGCGTTCGTCAGCGACGCGCGCCTTCGCGCGCTGAATCGCACGTACCGGCACAAGGACTACGCGACCGACGTGCTGTCCTTTCCCGGCGACTCGCCGGGATTCCTCGGCGACATTGTCATCGCCACGGGGGTGGCGCGCCGTCAGGCGCGCAGGGCCGGACACACGCTGGGTGCCGAGGCCCGCGTGCTGGCGCTTCACGGGCTGCTGCATCTCATCGGGTACGATCACGAGACGGATCGCGGGACCATGGCCCGCGCCGAAGCGCGCCTCCGACGGCGCGGGGGCCTGCGCACGGGCCTGATCGAACGGACGAGGACGCCGCGGGCATGATCGCACTGGTGCTGCTGCTGCTCGGTATCGTGGCTGTCTACCTGGGCGTCATCGGCGCGGCGTTCGCGACCCTGATGCGGCTGTCCCTGCGGCTGGTGGCCGAGCGGAGCAGCCGGACCAGCCGGCTGGGTGTGTACCTGGACGATCCGGTCGGGCTGTTCCTGCCCGTCCGCGCGATGCTCGGTGCGGTCCACGTGGCCGCCGTCCTCTGCTTCGTGATCCTCGTCGGCCTCGATGCCGCGCAGCGCGTGGCCCTGGTCGTCGTCGCGTCGGCGGCGTTCATCATCGCCTTCGAGCACCTCATCCCGTACCTGATCGTCCGGCGCGATCCCGAGCGCGTGCTCGAGGTCCTGCTGCCGTCGTTCGACCGCCTGTCATGGCTCGCGTGGCCGCTGGTGGCGCCGCTCGGCGTCGTGCTGGCGGCGGGACGCGATCGCGAGCCCGTGGGATCTCCCGCAGCGATCGACGAGGCGCAACAGGAGGCCACCGAGGCGTACCTCGACGCCGGCGAGCAGGAGGGCCTTATCGAGCGCGACGAACGGCAGCTGCTCCAGTCCGTGGTCGACTTCGGGGACACGCTCGTGCACGAAGTCATGACGCCGCGCCCCGACATCGTCGCGATCCGCTCGACGGCGACGCTGGACGAACTGCGGAGCTTCTTCCGGGAACAGGAATACTCCCGCATCCCGGTCTACGCGGACTCCCTCGACAACATCGTCGGGTTCGTCTTCATCAAGGATCTTATGCGGCTGCCCGCCGGCCAGAGCGGAGACCGCCCGGTGAGCACGCTGCTGCGGCCCGCCCACGTCGTGCCCGAGACCAAGCGCGTATCGGACCTCCTCAGGGAGTTTCAGCGCCAGCAGCTCCAGATTGCCATCGTGGTCGACGAGTACGGCGGCACCGCCGGGCTCGTGACGCTGGAGGATCTGCTGGAGGAGATCGTCGGCGAGATCCGCGACGAGTACGATGTCGAGACCGAGGCCGTCGTGGACGAGGGCAACGGCCGGTTCCTGGTCACGGGCAAGGCCGACATCGAGACGGTGGCCGAGCGCCTCGGCATCGAGATCGAACCCGAGGGCTTCGAGACCTTCGGGGGATACCTGCTGGCGCATCTGGGCCGGGTGCCCGCGGTCGGGGAGACCTTCGACATCGACACGCTGGCCGTCGAAGTGCTCGATGCCGAGCGGCGCCGCGTGCTCCGGGTGCGTGTCTGGCCACGAACCACGGAGACCGCGCCGGGGCCGAAGCGCGCCGAGCCAGCGAACCGCCAGGCGGAGGTCTCCTCATGAAGGCTGGGTTCGTGGCGCTCGTCGGCCGGCCGAACGCGGGAAAATCCACGCTCCTGAACCGCCTGGTCGGGCAGAAGGTCGCGATCGTTTCGGACAAGCCTCAGACCACGCGCAACCGGATCGTCGGCGTCCGCAATCGCGACAGCGGCCAGATCGTGTTCATCGACACGCCGGGCATCCACCGGCCGCTGCACCGCATGAACGTCCGGATGGTGGATGTGGCCGTGCAGAGCATCAGCCAGGCCGATGTCGTGTGCGCCGTCGCGGATGCCACCGAGAAGGTGGGCGGCGGAGACCAGTACCTGGCCATGCTGCTGGGGCGGGCCACGTCGCCGGTCGTGCTGGCGCTCAACAAGATCGACCTCGTGCCGAAGACGGCGCTGCTGCCGCTGCTCGACCAGTGGAGCCGCCTCGTCAAGTTCGAGGATCTGGTGCCGCTCTCCGCCCTGACCGGTGAGAACGAGGACGCCCTCGACCAGGCGATCCTCCGGCACCTGCCGGAGGGCGAGCCGCTCTACCCGCAGGACTACCTGACCGACCAGCCCGAGCGGTTCTACGTCGCCGAGATTATCCGAGAGAAGGTGCTGCGCCACACGCGCGAGGAACTGCCGTTCACGTCGGCCGTGCTCGTGGATCGCTTCGAGGAGCCGGACGAGAAGGGCCTGCTGCGCCTGTTCTGCACGATCCTGGTCGAGCGCGAGTCGCAGAAGCCCATCGTCATCGGGCGCGGCGGCGCGATGATCAAACGCATCGGGACGGAGGCGCGCGAGGAACTGGAGGCGTTCTTCAACGCCCGGGTCTACCTCGATCTGCGGGTCAAAACGAGCGCCGGGTGGCGTGAGGACCCGCGGCTGCTCGACCAGATCGGCGTGCGTGACGACGAGTAGGCGCCGCATGGCGCCAGTGCATCCGAAGCAGGATAGAATGGGGGGCGCGCCTGCGCTGGATCCCGCGCGTGTGTGATGCCGCTGTATACGACTGAAGCGATCATCCTCCGCACCTACAAGCTCGGCGAGGTCGACCGTATTGTCGTGTTCCTGACGAGGGACCGCGGCAAGAAGCGCGGGGTGGCGCAGGGCGCGCGGCGGATGCGTTCCCGGTTCGGGGGGGCGCTCGAGCCGCTGACCCGCGTCGGCCTGACGTATTTCGAGAAGGAGAGCCGCGAACTCGTCTCGATGAACTACGCCGAGCCGATCAGTTCACCGCTATGGTCGGTTCGCGGTGACGCCCTCGGGTACACGGGGTACTTTGCGGAACTGATCGACGAGTGTGCCCTCGAAGGTGACGCGGACGAGACCCTGTACCGGCTGGGCTGCTCCATGGTGGAGGCGCTCACCGGCGGGGCGGCGGTCGAGCCGCTGGCGCGGTACTTCGAGTACTGGCTGCTGCGGCTCCAGGGCGTGTACCCGTCGGTCCTGGCGTGCGCCGGCTGCGGCGCGTCGCTTGGCCGCGACACCGCGACGTCGGCGGTCCTGATGGCGGGGGAGGCGCGCTGCGCGAACTGGAAGCGGTGCATCGGTCGTTGATTACGATGCACCTGGAGAAGGAACTGAAATCGGTCCGCGTGCTGCGCGAACTGCGCGGGCACTCGTAGGACTTTCACGAGCGACCCAACCACCGTGACGCTTCAAGACCTCATCTTCAAGCTCTCTCAATTCTGGGCGTCCCACGGGTGCCTGATCCAGCAGCCGCTCGATCTCGAGGTCGGCGCCGGCACCTCGCACCCGGAAACCACGTTGCGCGTCCTCGGTCCGAGGCATTGGAACGTGGCCTACGTCCAGCCGTCGCGGCGCCCGGACGACGGGCGGTTCGGCGAGAACCCGAACCGGCTCTTCAAGCACCACCAGTTCCAGGTGATCATGAAGCC
>JAPKZP010000051.1 GCA_026393735.1 Acidobacteriota bacterium | reverse complement strand
GCGTGCCTACGAGCGCCGCGCCGACCTGCGGGCGAACAACCATCGGCTGCTCGAGTACGCGACGGCTGGCGGCACGGTCCTCGTCCAGTACAACAAGGCCGAGTTCAACGAGTCGCAGTACGGACCGTATTCCGCCACGATCGGCTCGAATCGCGTGACCGACGAGAGCTCTCCGGTCACGCTGCTCGTGCCGCAGCACCCGGTATTCCAGTGGCCGAATCGCATCGGCAACGCCGTGTGGCAGAACTGGGTGCAGGAACGCGGGCTCCAGTTCCTCGGCGACAAGGACCCCCGTTACGTGGACCTCGTGCAGCTCGAGGATCCGTTCGAGTTCAACAACGGGCCGAAGCGCGGCGCCCTGGTCGACGCCGAGGTCGGCAAAGGCCGCTGGATGTACATCGGCCTCGGATTGTGGCGCCAGCTGCCGGCCGGAACCGAGGGCGCGTACCAGTTGCTGGCAAACCTGTTGAGCGTCGGCAAGGCCCCCAAACCCGCGACCCAGCCCGTCCGGCGTTAGCTGCGCGGGCATGAGCGGGACAGCCAATCGTCCGGTTGACGTCATCGTCGTCGGAGGCGGGCCGGCCGGGTCGACGGCCGCCCGCACGCTGGCGCGCGGCGGTGCACGCGTGCTCGTCCTTGATCGCGCGGCATTTCCCCGCAACAAGCCGTGCGGCGGCGGCCTGACGTACCGCGTCACGACGAGGTTTCCCTACCTCAACGATGCGCTGCCGCGCATCTCGACCCATGCCATCCGGCGTCTCTACATGGAGGCGCCCGGCGGCGAATCCGTCGTCGTTGCGAGCGATCGCCCGACGGTGCTGATGGTGCGGCGCGTCGAGTTTGATCACCTGCTGCTGGGCCTCGCGCGTGAAGCCGGCGCCGACGTCCTGGAGGGGGTGGAGATCACGCGCGCGTCCCAGCAGTCGGCCGCCGTCCGGCTCGAAGCGCGCGACGGCCGCGTGTTCGAGGCGCCGCTGGTCGTCGCAGCCGACGGCGTCTACAGCGTCGTGGCGCGGCGCCTCGGCCTCAACCCGGGCTGGCCTCGCGACGCCGTGGCGCTCGACATGATGGAAGAAACGCCCACGAGACAACTGCGCGCGGTGGACGGCGGCACACTGTGGGTGTCGTTCGCGCCGGGCCGCGGGCACGGGTACGGCTACATCTTCCCGAAACAGGGCTTCGTCAACGTCGGCGTGGGCTACGTCCTCTCGTCCTATTCGTCCGACATCGCGGCGCGTCCCCTCGCCGTCCACGAAGCGTTCGTCGCCGGCCTCCGCGAGCGCGGGCTCGTAGAAGGTGAGTGCGACCGTTCGCGTTTCACGCCGTACCAGGTTCCCGTGGGCGGTCCGCTCACCGAAACGGCCCGCGGGCGCGTCTTCCTGGCTGGCGACGCGGGCGGGTTCGTCAACGGGTTCTCGGCCGAAGGCATCTACTTCGCGATGGTCACGGGCGACCTGGCCGCGCAGACCATCCTGCAGGGTGCTTCAACGCGCCTGTTCGAGCGGATGTGGCGGCGTGAAATCGGGGCAGAGCTCAAGAACGCGAGGTTTCTCAGCCAGTTCGTGTTTGCCGACGTGTCGAGGGTGGCGCGTCTCGTGCGCGGGGTGCGGCAGTTCCCCGGCGTCGCGTCGCTCCTGGTCGACTACGCCACGGGGGCGGACACCTTCCAAGGCGTCAGGCGGCGGTTCATGTTGCGCTTTCCAGCGGTATTCGCGAAACTGGTAGTCAATCACTTCAAGCAACGCTGGGTCGCCTGGCGGCGCCGCGAGGCGTAACCTGCGGGGCGGTGTGGCGGTCTAAGCACGCAGTGACCACTGGCGACGGAGACAGGCACGATGGCGAACTACGGCGACGCGCAGATCATGCATCTCCTGAGGCGCGCAGGTTTCGGCGCACGCCCGGACGAGCTTGACCTCTACAGCAACCTGAGCGACGAAGAGGCCCTCGACTCGCTCGTCTACTACGAACGGGTCCCGGACGACGTCGACAGCAAAATCGGCAACCCAGCCTGCGTCAACGTCACCGTCCGCGGATCGTTCCTGCCGAACACCGTCATCAACGACGCCCGCCAGCGCTGGCTGTTCCGCATGGTGCACAGCAACCGCCCGCTCCAGGAGAAGATGACGCTCTTCTGGCACAACCACTTTGCGACGGGCTACTCGAAGATCGCCGGGGCGTACGGAACGAGCGACGGCGCGCGATTGATGGCGGCCGTCCCCGGTGAGGATCCCGCGCGGCTCGAAGGCCAGATCGAGACAATCCGCCGGCTGTGCATGGGCAGTGTCCGCGACCTTGTCGTCGCCATGGCCAAGGACCCGGCGATGCTCATCTGGCTGGACGGACGCTTCAACACGAAGGCGAAGCCGCAGGAGAACTTCGGGCGTGAGCTGATGGAGCTCTTCAGCATGGGGGTCGGGTTCTACGCGGAGTCGGACGTGTACGCCGCCGCGCGTGTCTTCACGGGCTGGAACCTGAACCGCACCACGACCTCGCGCGACGACCTCTATCCCAACTACCAGTTCGTCTACAACGCCTCGGCGCACGACACGTCGCCGAAGACGTTCAGCTTCGCGATCTACCCGGACGGCGGCACGACCATCCCGTCGCGGTCGGCCGACGCGGGCATCCAGGACGGCATCGATCTCATCACGGCCGTCGTCCGGCATCCCGAGACAGCGCGGCGCATGGTCCGGCGCCTCTGGAACAACTTCGTCAGCGAGAT
>JAPKZP010000749.1 GCA_026393735.1 Acidobacteriota bacterium | reverse complement strand
GGCGTACGACCAGGCGATTGTGAAGTTCGACGCCCTGAAGCGGCTGACCGCGCAGATGTACCCGAACCGCAGCGCCTTCGCGACGTCGCCGGCGGACGTCGAGCGCATCGTCAAGACCGGTAAGCGCGCCATCATGACCGGGGTCGAGAACGGATACCCGGTGGGGACCGACCTCAAGAACATCAAGACGTTCTACGACCTCGGGGCCCGCTACATCACCATCGCGCACAGCGGCAACAACCAGCTCGCCGACTCCTCGAGCGCCCGCGAGCCGCTCAACAACGGTCTGTCCGAACTGGGCAGGCAGGCCATCGCCGAGATGAACCGCCTCGGCATCATGGTGGACGTGTCGCACATCTCCGAGAAGTCCTTCTGGGACATCCTCGCCATCACGAAGGCGCCCATCATCGCCTCGCATTCCGGCAGCAGGGCCATCACCGACCACGACCGCAACCTCACCGACGATCAGCTCACGGCGCTCGCGAAGAACGGCGGCGTCGTGCAGACCGTGGCGCTCGGCAGCTACCTGAAGACCGATGATCCCGCCAGGCGCGACGCCGTGGCGAAGCTGCGCGAGGAACTCGGGCTCCCGGCCCGCGGCGGGCGGGGCGGCGCGGGTGGGGGCGGGGGCGCGGGCGCAAGCGGCGGCCGGGCAGCCGCGCCGGCCATGACCGACGAACAGCGAGCCGAGTACGGGACGAAGATGACGCAGTTCCAGGAACGGATGAAGGAGATTGACGCGAAGTACCCCGGCGCCACGCTCAAGGACTTCGTCGACCATCTGGACCACGCGGTCGCGGTGGCCGGGATCGACCATGTCGGCATCGGGACCGATTTCGACGGAGGCGGCGGGATTCCCGGGTTCAACGACGACACCGAGGCGCCGAACGTCACGATCGAGCTGGTGAGGCGCGGCTACACGGAGGCGCAGATCAGGAAGATCTGGGGCGAGAACCTCCTCCGCGTCTGGCGCGACGTCGAGAAGGTGGCGGCCGGACTCCAGCAGGCGAAGTAGCCCGGCCGCGCGCGGGGCTAGACGGGTTGTTCCTGTTCGATCGTCACGGCGTCGAGGAACGGCATCATCGCGCGCAGGCGCGCGCCGACTTCCTCGATGCGGTGCTTCTGCTCGGCCTGCTGGGTGGCCCTGAACGACGGCCGCCCGGCCTGGTCTTCGGCAATCCACTTCCTGGCGTAGGTCCCGTCCACAATCTCGCCCAGCATGCGCCGCATCTCGCGGCGCGTCTCGTCCGTGACGATCCGCGGTCCGCCCGTGTAGTCGCCGTGCTCCGCCGTGTCGCTGACCGAGTAGCGCATGTAGTTCAGGCCGCCGCGGTAGATGAGATCCACGATGAGCTTCAACTCGTGCAGGCATTCGAAGTACGCGATCTCGGGCTGGTAGCCGGCGTCGACGAGCGTCTCGAACCCTGCCTTGATGAGCGCGCTCACGCCGCCGCACAGCACCGCTTGTTCGCCAAAGAGGTCCGTCTCGGTTTCTTCTTTGAACGTCGTCTCGATGACGCCTGCCCGCGTGACGCCGATGCCTTTGGCGTAGGACAGGGCGATGGCGCGCGCCTGGCCGGTGGCGTCCTGCTCGACGGCCAGCAGGGCCGGCGTGCCGGCGCCCTCCTGGAACACCTCTCGCACGCGATGCCCGGGCGACTTGGGCGCGATCATCGCGACGTCCACGTCCGGCGGCGGCACGATGGTCCCGAAGCGGATATTGAACCCGTGCCCGAACATCAGCATCTTGCCCGCCGAAAGGTGCGGCGCGATGTCGGCTGTGTAGATCGCCGGCTGCTTCGTGTCAGGGGCGAGCAGCATGATGACGTCCGCCCAGGCCGCCGCGTCCGCGACGCTCGTCACGACGAGCCCCTGCGCCTCGGCCTTCGCGCGGGACCGGCTCGCGGCCGGCAGGCCCACCCGCACGGTGCCGCCGCTGTCGCGCAGGTTGAGGGCGTGGGCGTGGCCCTGCGACCCGTACCCGATGATGGCGACCTTCCGGCTGCGGATGAGGTCGAGGTTTGCGTCCTTGTCGTAGTAAATCGTCGCCATGTGTCGTTCGTCCTTCGATAACGCTGATTGATCGCTCCGGAAGTTGTGAACGCTGCCGTCTTCATCTCTCACCCCAAAGCTCACTTATGTTGGTTGTGGAGCAGGCCTTCAGGCCTGCTTGACACCCCGGCGCACGCAGGGCTGAAGCCCTGC
>JAPKZP010000493.1 GCA_026393735.1 Acidobacteriota bacterium | reverse complement strand
GGGCTGCGTGTAGACGGACATGTCGCTCGTCCTGACCCTCGCCCTCTACGGTGCGGCCGTCGTCTGCATCGTCGGCATGACGTGGCGCGTGTGGGTCTGGGCCGCGACACCGGAACCGTTCCAGATCCCGACCACCAGCGGGCAGCAGCCCTCGGTGGCGGGGATCGCCGCCAGCGCCGTCGAGAGCCCGTCGACGCGCCTCGGCGTCGTCGGGCGTATGGCGCTCGAAGGTCTGCTGTTCCGATCGCTTTTCCGCAACACTGCGTTCGCGCCGCCGCCGCCCGGCTCACCCGGGCACGCGAGCCCGATCTTCCGGGAGCGCAAGGCGCTCTGGCTGGGCGCCATGGCGCTGCACTGGTCGCTGCTGGTGATCGTGGCGCGGCACTTGCGGTTGTTCGTCGAGCCGGTCCCGGTCCTGGTGTCGGCGTTGACCGCCGTCGACGGGTTCTTCGATATCGGGCTCCCTCGCTGGTACGCGACGGATGCCATCGTTGTCGGGGCGTTGGCGTATTTGCTGGCGCGCCGGTTGCGCGATCCCCTGCTGCGCTACATCACGCTGCCCGCGGATTACCTGGCGCTCGCCGTCCTGTCGGCGATCGTCGGGACCGGCCTCGTGCTGCGCTATGTGGTCCGCACCGACATTGTCGCCACGCGACACTGGACACTCAGCCTGGCGGCCGGCCACCCGGCCCCGCTCCCCGACGCCGTCGCGTGGGTCGCGCTGCACGTGGCGAGTGTCGCGTGCCTGTTGGCCGTCCTGCCGTTCAGCAAGATGGTGCACGGCGTGGGTGTGTGGCTCAGCCCGACGCGCAATCAGGCAAACGACAGCCGGCGCCGGCGCCACGTCAACCCGTGGAACGCGCCGGTGCCCCTCCACACGCACGCGGCGTGGCAGGAGGAATTCCGCGACAAGTTGAAGATCGCCGGCCTGCCCGTGGACGACGATCCGCCGGACAGCGCCGGCCGTACGTAGGCAGAGGACATGGCCCAACAGAAACCCCGGCCGGCCGACCTCGCACAGGTCGACTACGCGCCTCCGAGGCGCGGATGGCGCGATCTGCCGGCGGAGTTCCGCAGGGGCACCTACAACTACGCGGCGCCCCGCAAGCACGTGGAACACCTCGGCCTGCCGAACCCGCGCGACTGGCAGCCGCACGACGCGGATTGGAAGCTGCCGCCGGACTGGCAGGCGATCATCCTCGAGGGGATGCGCGACCGGCTGGCCCGGTACCGGTCCTTCCGCCTGTTCATGGATCTGTGCGTGCGGTGCGGGGCGTGCGCGGACAAGTGCCACTTCTACCTCGGCAGCGGCGACCCGCGGAACACCCCGGTGCTCCGAGCCGAGCTGATCCGTTCGGTGTACCGGCGCTACTTCACCCCGGCTGGCCGCCTGCTCGGCCCGCTGGCCGGCGCCCGGGACCTCACCGAGGACGTGCTGAAAGAGTGGTTCTACTACTTCTACCAGTGCACCGAGTGCCGGCGCTGTTCGGTGTACTGCCCGTACGGGATCGACACCGCGGAGATCACGATGATCGGCCGCGAGCTCCTGAATCTGGTGGGCTGTAACATCCAGTGGATCATCGAGCCGGCCGCGACCTGCGATCGGGTCGGCAACCACTTGGGCGTTCAGCCGCACGGCTTCCGCGACAGCCTCGAGTTCGCCGCCGGCGAAATCGAGGAGCTGACCGGCATTCGCATCGACATCCCGATCGACCGCAAGGGCGCGGACGTGCTGCTCGTCGTGCCGTCGGCCGACTACTTCGGCACGCCCCACTACTTCACGCTGCTCGGCTACCTCATGGTGCTGCACGAGGCCGGCGTCGACTACACGTTCAGCGCGTTCGCGTCCGAGGGCGGCAACTTCGGCCTGTTCGCGTCGCACGAGTTGATGAAGCAGCTGAATGCCAAGATCTACTCGGAAGCGAAGCGCCTCGGCGTGAAGTGGATCCTTGGCGGCGAGTGCGGTCACATGTGGCGCGTGGTGCACCAGTACATGGGCACGATGAACGGCCCGGCCGGCTTCCTCGAGGTGCCCGTGTCGCCCGTCACCGGCACCCGCTTCGCGCACGCGGCGTCGACGAAGATGGTGCATATCTGCGAGTTCACCGCCGACCTCATCGCGCACGGCAAGCTGACGCTCGACCGCTCGCGCAACAACCACTGGAACGTCACCTTCCACGACTCGTGCAATCCCGCGCGGGGCATGGGCCTCTACGAGGAGCCGAGGCTGATCCTGCGGCACGTCCTCAACCACTTCCACGAGATGGCGGAGGACACGATCCGCGAGCGGACCCTCTGCTGCGGCAGCGGCGCGGGTCTCGGCACCGACGAGAACCTCGAAATGCTCATGCGCGGCGGCCGACCGCGCGCGATGGCGGTCGACGACGTGCGGCAGCGCCACGGCACGAATTGCGTGGCCTGCATCCGCGCCATCGACAAGGCGACGTTGCCGCCGCTGCTCGAGTACTGGGTGCCCGGCGTCGAGGTCGCCGGCGTCCACGAACTCGTGGGCAACGCCCTCGTGATGACGGGTGAGAAGCCGCGGACGACCGATGTCCGGGGCGATCCGCTGGCGTGCCCGGGAGGTGACCGTGCGTGATCGCGGCTGGATCCTCGGCGCGTTCGCCGTCGTCCTCGTGCTCGTCACCTGGCCTGCGTGGCGCGCGGTGGCGTCCGCGCCGCCCCGGCGTCCGGACCTGCCCAGGCCGGCGGGCGCCACGGCGTGCGTCGCGCCCGTGGAGTTCATGCGCGCCTCGCACATGACCCTCCTCGTGCAGTGGCGAGACCGCGTGGTGCGCGACGGCGTTCGCACGTACGTC
The DNA here is from genome assembly GCA_026393735.1 of Acidobacteriota bacterium. Lineage (GTDB taxonomy): Bacteria > Acidobacteriota > Vicinamibacteria > Vicinamibacterales > JAKQTR01 > JAKQTR01. The sequence continues at coordinate 2,352 of JAPKZP010000493.1, read as the reverse complement.
GACAGCGACGGCCGCGTGGTGACGATGAGCCTCTCGGGGACCTGCATCGGCGCCTGTCACACGGACAAGACGAAGTTCTGCGACCGATGCCACGACTACGCGGGAGTGACGCCGACGTGCTGGAACTGCCACGTCGTGCCACCGGCTGTCACCGTCGCCGGAGGCGTCCGATGAGGCCGGGCCGCCGCGTATTCCTGCGGGTGGCCGGCAGCGCCGCGGTGGCGTCGGCGGCAGCCGTGGCGCTGGGCTGTGCAGCAAGCGGGATCCGGCGCCGCCGGCTCGGCATGGCGATTGACGTTCGCAAATGCGTTGCCGCCGACGGCTGCCGCTCCTGCATCGACGCCTGTCATCGCGCGCACAACGTGCCCGCGATCCCCGACGTCCGGCACGAAGTGAAGTGGATCTGGAAGGAGCCGTTCGAACGCGCCCTCGCCGTGGAGGACGCGGACACGATCACCGCGGCACTTCGCGGCCGCTCTGTGACGGTGTTCTGCAACCACTGTGACAATCCGCCGTGCGTCCGCGTCTGCCCGACCCAGGCGACGTGGGCACGCGACGACGGCGTGGTGACAGTCGACGCGCACCGGTGCATCGGCTGCCGCTACTGCGTGGCCGCGTGTCCGTACGGGTCCCGCAGCTTCAACTGGGTCGACCCGCAGCCGTTCGTCCCGTCCCCGCTGAGCCCGTACCCGGCCAGGACCCGCGGGGTCGTCGAGAAGTGCAACCTCTGCGAGGAGCGCCTGGCGGTGGGGCAGTTGCCCGCGTGCGTGGAAGCCTGCCCGGAGCACGCCATGGTGTTCGGCGATCTCCGCGATCCGGCATCGGACATCCGCCGGCTGCTGGCGGAGCGGTACGCCATCCGGCGCAGGCCGGAGCTGGGGACTCGACCGCAGGTGTACTACGTGATCTGACCACGCGGCGCGGCGCAGGTCCGCGCGGACGCAGACCGGACTCGAAACGCGAGGCGAACGGATGTTCATGTTCGAGAAGGCGCTGCGGGGCGGCCGCGGCTACTGGGCCTGGATGACGGTTTTGCTGGCCGTCGCGGGCGCCGGGGCGTGGAGCTACGGAGTGCAGCTGCAGACCGGGCTTGGCGTGACGGGCCTGAGCCGGGACATCACCTGGGGCCTGTACATCGCCCAGTTCACGTTCCTGGTGGGCGTGGCGGCGTCGGCGGTCATGGTGGTGCTGCCGTACTACCTGCACGATTACAAGCTGTTCGCCCGTGTGACGATCCTCGGGGAGTTTTTGGCCATCACGGCCGTCGTCATGTGCGGGTTGTTCATCGTGATCGACATGGGGCAGCCGTCGCGCGTCCTGAACGTGCTGCGCTATCCGACGCCGTGGTCGATGATGTTCTGGGACATGGCCGCCCTTGGCGGCTACCTCGCGCTGAACGTGGTCATCACGCGCGTGACCCTCGAGGCCGAACGGACCGGGGCGGCGCCGCCTCGCTGGATCAGGCCCGTCATCGTGCTCTCGATCCCGTGGGCCATCAGCATCCACACCGTGACGGCCTTCCTCTACAACGGCCTGCCTGGGCGTTCGTTCTGGCTGACGGCGATGCTGGCTCCGCGCTTCCTCGTATCGGCGTTCGCGGCGGGACCGGCGCTGCTGATCCTGCTGTGCCTGGGGCTCCGCCGGTGGTGGCGGCTTCGCGTCGCGCGCGAGGCGATCGGGAGCATTGCGGTGATTGTGGCCTACGCGACGGCCACACACGTGTTCTTCCTCCTGCTCGAGATGTTCACCGCGTTCTACAGCCAGGTGCCGGAGCATGTGCTGCATTTCAGGTATCTCTATGCGGGCCTCGAAGGCCATGCCGCGCTGGTCCCCTGGATGTGGGCATCGGCCGGCCTCGCCGTCGTGGCGCTCGTGCTCCTGATCGTGCCCGCGACGAGGTCCCGCGACGCGACGCTCGCAGTGGCATGCGCAGCGGTCTTCGTGTCGCTCTGGATTGACAAGGGGCTGGGGCTGATTGTCGGGGGGTTCGTCCCGTCGCCCCTCGGGGCTGTGGCCGACTACGTCCCGACGGCGCGCGAACTCACCATCACGGCGGGCGTGTGGGCGGTAGGCGCCGCCATGGTCACGGCGTTCTTCAAGATCACCACCGACGTGCGGGCGAGCGACAGGTGACGGCCGCCTCCACGCCTCGCCTCGTCGTCGCCGGGATCGCGGGCGACTCCGGCAAGACGCTTGTCACGCTGGCGCTCCTCCTGGGTGCGCGCGACCGCGGCCTGTCGGTCCGCGGGTTCAAGAAGGGGCCGGACTACATCGACGCCGCCTGGATGACGTGGGCATCGGGGTCGCCCGCGCGCAACCTCGACACGTTCCTCGCGGGGCCTGACGAGGTCG
>JAPKZP010000687.1 GCA_026393735.1 Acidobacteriota bacterium | reverse complement strand
CCCCGCTGCCCGGCGTCTGCGTCCGGCTCCTGGACGACGAGGGCCGCGACGTTTCGGAAGGGGAGGCGGGCGGGGTGCACGTCCGCGGCCGCGGCGTGTTCCTCGAGTACTGGAACCGGCCCGACGCCACCGCCCAGGCGTTCCGCGACGGGCGCTGGTTCCGTACCGGCGACGTCGCCCTCCTCGATCGCGGCGCGTACCGGCTGCTCGGCCGCCGCTCCGTCGACAGCATCAAGACCGGCGGCGAAAAGGTGTCCGCCCTGGAGGTCGAAGACGTGCTGCGCGAGCACCCCGCGATTGCCGACTGCGCCGTCGTCGGCCTTCCCGATGCGGAATGGGGAGAGGCGATCGCGGCCGCCGTCTCGCTTCGGCCCGGTGCCGCGCTCGCGCTGTCCGACCTGCGCGCCTGGGGCCGCGCCCGCGTGTCCGCTCCGAAACTCCCGCGCCGGCTGCTGATCCTGGACGATCTGCCGCGCAATGCGATGGGGAAGGTGTCCAAGCCCCGCCTGATCCAAATGTTTGAACCGTAGTCCTTGTCGGATCGCTGGAGTGATCAGCGTCCTTGCAGTAAACTGAGAAATTACGCGGCTGGCGCTCCAGCTGTGCGTCTCGGACTCCAAGGGGACAGGACATGGGCTCGATAACGCAGCTCACGATCGCGCTCTGGCTGGCCATCGCCGCGCCCGACCCTCAGTCCCTCGAGCGCGAAGCCAGGCAGATCGAGACGATGCTGATTGCGCCGTGCTGCTGGTCGCAGCAGGTGTCGGTGCATTCCTCGCCGGCGTCCGACGAGATCAAGACCAATATCCGCAAGCTGCTCGCCGCGGGCCGGTCGCGCCAGCAGATCCTGGACGCGTACGTCTCGGAATACGGTGATCGCATTCTCGCCGAGCCGCCGGCTCGCGGGTTCAGTGCCTTGTTGTACATCGCTCCGTGGATCTTTCTCGCCGGCAGCGTTGGCCTGGTCGTCGTCGTCATCCGTCGCCTGCGTGCTCCGGGAGTCGAACCGGCTGCCGCCGGCACGGCCGCCGCGCCGGTCAACGAGGCCGAGGCCGACCGGATCGACGAAGAGCTGCGGAATCTGGACTGACGCGTGACGAGCGACAGCCTCCAGGATCAGTACGCGCCCGAGACGACGTGCTTCGGGTGCGGACCCGCGAACCCGAAGGGCCTCCGCATCAAGAGCCGCGTCGTAGGCGACGAGGTCGTGCTGGAGTGGACGCCGGAGCCGCACCACGAGGCGTTCGCGGGATTCGTGAACGGCGGCATCATTGGCGTGTTGTTCGATTGCCACTGCAACTGGACGGCCGCGCACCACCTGATGCAGCAGGCGGGCGCCGCCGTGCCGCCGTTCACGGTGACGGCCGACTACGCCGTGAAGCTGAGGAAGCCCACCCCGAGCGGCGGGCCCATGATTCTCCGCGCGCACGTCGTCGAGTCGACCGAAGATCGGGCGGTCGTCGAATCGACGCTCGAGGCGGGCGGCGTGGTGCGAGCGACCTGCCGGGGGACGTTCGTGGCTGTGAAGCCGGGTCACCCGGCGTATCAGCGGTGGTCGTAGGGCACGTTGTGCAAGTCGTGCAAACCGTGCGTCAACCCTCGAGGACAAGAGCGATGCGCATGATCATGTTTCTCACCGTCGCGGCCGGCCTGTCGGCAGCGAGTCTGGCGGTGGCTCAGGCGCCGGCGGCGGCGCAGGCTCCGTCAGGCCCACAGGCCGGTGACGTCGCACCGGCTTTTTCGCTGCCGGGATCGGATGGGGCCACGCATACGCTGGCCGAGTACAAGGGCAAGAAGGCCGTCGTCCTGGCGTGGTTCCCGAAGGCGTTCACTGGTGGTTGAACGGCCGAGTGCAAGTCGCTCCGTGAGAGCGGCGATGCGATTCGGGCGTTCGACGTGGCGTACTTCGCGGCGAGCGTGGATACGCCGGACGACAACAAGAAGTTTGCCGAGTCGCTGGGCCTCGACTACCCGCTGCTGAGCGATCCGGGTAAGCAGGTCGCGAGCGCGTACGGCGTGGTGACGGCCGAACGTGCGGTCGCCTACCGCTGGACGTTCTACATCGGCCCGGACGGGAAGATTCAGTACGTCGAGAAGAAGGTCAGCACTGCAACGGCCGGATCGGACGTGGCGGCGAAGCTGGCCGAGTTGGGGATCGCGAAGAAGCAGTAACGACAGAGCCGAGACGTCAGCAGCACGACCAGCGTGGCACGGCCGCGGATGCGGCCGGGCCGAACACCAATTCGCGGCCGGTGGGCCCGCGCCCTGTTGCGCCAGCCTCCCGAGCCTGAACCGCCAGTCGCCGAACCGAGACGCCACTCCCGTCCGGCACCTGCGATGAGGCGTGCGAGACACCCGTGGCACTAGAACACGACGAGCAGCAGCCGCCAACCACCGAGAGCCCCGTCCACCAGGAACCATCCGTCGAGACGGCGCCACATGCCGAGCTGACCGCAGCGCCAGCCGACGTCCAGGAGGCGCCGCCGCCGCCGGTCGTCGAGACTCCGGAGGAGCGGGTGCAGCGATTGTCCCGCCTCGCGCAGCTGCTCGACGGGGCCGAGCAGTTGCTGGCGGCGACGGACCTGCCGGACGCGCGAACCCGGTGGAACGCGCTGCGGCGCGACTGGACGGCGCTGGTCGCGGGTGTGGAGCTCGACGAGGCGACGGCCGCGCGGCTGAAGTCGATCGAGGCGCGCATCGACGTGCGCGAGAGCGAGTTGCGGGAGGCGCGGTCGCGGCAGCAGCACGACAACTTCCATCGGCTCCAGGCCCTGTGCGATCAGCTCGAACGAACCGCCCAGGGCGAGCACCTGAGCCTGCGTGACGCGGAGCGGGCGTTGCGCGAGGCGCGGACCGTGCTCGACGCGCCGGGGCCGTTGCCCTCGCGCCAGGACCAGCAGGCCATCGTCGCCCGCCTGAAGACCATCCAGTCGCTGCTGTTCCCGCGCGTCCAGGATTTGCGGGAAGCCGACGAATGGGAGCGGTGGGCCAACGCGGGCGTGCAGGAATCGCTGATCCGCCGTCTCGAGGCGCTGCGCGAGGAAGCCGACGTGGCGGTCGTCGCGAAGCAACTGCGCCACCTGCAGGACGAGTGGCACAAGGTGCGGGCGGTGCCGCGCGAGAAGGGCCGCGATCTG
>JAPKZP010000059.1 GCA_026393735.1 Acidobacteriota bacterium | reverse complement strand
GCGATCGCGTACGGCCTGTTTGCGCTCTTCGTCGCGCTGCCGCTCGTCCCCGTCGGCGGGCACCCCGCGATTCAATTCGACATCGCGGCCCGCCACTCACACGTCTTCGGTGGCACCTTCTATCCCACGGACAACCTCATCCTTGTGGCGTTTGGGTTCGGTCTCATCGTCACGGTCTTCTTCGTGGGTTCGACGTTCGGGCGGATGTGGTGCGGGTATGCCTGCCCGCAGACCGTGTGGCTCGAGTTCTTCTTCCGTCCCATCGAGGCCTTCCTCGAAGGGGGACCGTCAAACCAGCGGAAACTGAACCTGGCGCCCTGGAGCGGCCGGAAGTTCGCGATCAAAGCGGCGAAGTGGGCGACATGGACCGTCGTGGCGCTTCTGATGTCGTCGACCTTCGTGGCCTACTTCACCGGGTGGGGGCCGCTCACCCGCGGCCTCGCGGCCGATCCGCTCGCGTGGAATGGAGCCCTGTTCGTGATCGCGTTCGTCGCAGGCGCGATCGTGTTCGACTTCAGCTGGTTCCGCGATCAGATGTGCACGATCGCGTGTCCCTACGGCCGCCTGCAGAATGTCCTGGCCGACCAGGACACCATCCTGGTGGCGTACGACGAGCAGCGCGGCGACCCGAAAGTGAGGCTGAAGGACCGCCTCGTCGGCGTCCTTGCCGGCGACTGTATCGCGTGCCGGGCATGCGTGAATGCCTGCCCGACCGGTACCGATATCCGGCGTGGCCTCCAGCCCGAGTGCATCGGCACGGCGCAGTGCGTCGACGCGTGCGATGAGGTCATGCGGGGACAGGGGAAGCCGATCGGCCTCATCAAGTACACGTCGGAGCGCGAGCAGAAAGGGGGTGCCCGCCGCGTCTGGCACGTGCGCAATCTCGCCTATCTCGTGTTGATGACGGTGGCGTGGGGGACACTTACCGTCCTGCTGCTGACCCGTGCCGACGCGCTCATCGAGGTCGTGCGCGGCGGGCGCGAATCCTATCGGTTGCTGCAGACCGGTGAGGTCGCGAACCAGCAGCGTGTGAGGGTCACGAATCAACTTCCCGACACGCAGCGCTTCACGCTCGAGGTGTTGAGCCCGAAGGGCGCCAGGCTCGTCGTCGGCGAATCACCCATCACGGTCGAACCCGATCGGCTCGGTTCATTCAACGCCGTCGTCACCGTGCCGCGAAGCGTCTTCGTCGACGGGCAGGCCCCGGTCCGCTATCTCGTCCGCTCCGACCAGGGGTTCCGCAAAGAGGTGGAGTTCCTCCTCCTCGGCCCGTACGAGGATCAGGAGGGGAGGCGATGAAGTTCCTCCGGCTGGTGTCCGAATACCGCTGGCCAATCTACCTCGGCAGCCTCCTCGCGATGTCCGTCGTCGCGTCCGGCGTCATCGTCTGGGTGGCGACGCGGCCGGATACGCCGCGGCCGATCAAGGGCTACTACGAGGCGGCGCGGGCGTGGGACGCCGGCGAGGCCATCGAGGATGCGAGCCGCCAGCTCGGCTGGTCGGTCCGCTACGAGCTACCCTCCGACGTCCCCCACGTGCCGGGCATGCCGCGGCCCGTCGACGTCCGTGTCGCCGACCGCGACGGGAAGCCCGTCTCGGGGCTCGCGGGCCATCTGTTTGCCATCCGCTCATCGGATACCCGCCTGAACCAGTCGGGCGAGCTCGTGGCGCTGCCACAGACGCCCGGCAACTACCGGACGCTCGTGCGCATCGACGCGCCCGGAGCCTGGGAACTGCGCATCGACGTACGGCAGGCAGCGCTCCGGTTCGTCCATGCGGCCCGGTTGACCGTCCCGGCGGAACCGGCCAATCAGGAAGGGGAAAAGCAGTGACCGGTCCCCTCCACGCGGCCCGCCGGCCGGACCCAGCCG
>JAPKZP010000723.1 GCA_026393735.1 Acidobacteriota bacterium | reverse complement strand
CCGCAACTCGACGACATCATCGGATTTGCCGAAATCGAGCGATTCATCGACAGCCCGGTCAAGCACTACTCGAGCGGCATGTTCCTGCGCCTCGCATTCTCGGTCGCCATCCACTTGCGGCCCAGCATCCTGCTGGCCGACGAGATCCTCGCGGTAGGGGATGAGGTCTTCCAGGAGCGTTGCGTCCAGAAAGTGGCCGAGGAAAGCAGCCGCGGGCTCACCGTGTTGTTCGTCTCCCACGACATGGAAGCCATCGGCCGCCTCTGTCACCAGACGCTCTGGCTCGACTCGGGCAGGGTGGCGGGGTTCGGACCGACGGACGACGTCGTGGCGGCCTATCGAGAGGCGGCCCGAAACAAGGTCCTCGTGAAGAAGACGGCGGAGGAGGCCGCGCGGGCGGCGGAAGGCGACATGGCCAACCGCGCACTCGAGGTACTGTCCGTGCAACTCATTGCGCCGGACGGCCAACTCCTCAGCGGAGCTCTCCTGTCCGAGCCGGTCGCCATCCGAGTCCGCATGCGCGTGTTTCGGGCGGGCGTCCGACTCCGCTGCACCCTCGACCTGAACGCCAAAGGCACGCTGCTGCTCAGGGCTGTGCAGCCAGAGTACGTGGCCGAACGCCGATCGACGTACGACGTGGTGGTCCACATACCGAAAGACCTGCTTGCCGAAACGAAGTACTCCGTGGATGTGTTCATCGAAACGTCGACCGGCAAGGAAGACTCGGTGGCGAAGTCCGCGGCGTTGACATTCTTCGGGCACGGCGCCGGCGAGGACGCACACTACAAAGCCGGCCTGATCGCACCACACCTTCAGTGGACCGTACACAAGGTGACCCCCAAGCGCCTGCGCGAATCGCCGTCATGAAGACCGCACACGCGAGCGCCCCGGCCGATGCGGTGTGGACAATCGAGTCAGGGACGCGGCGCGGTTTCGTCGGACAAGTGCGCGAGTACTGGCGATTCCGGTACGCGGCCCGCTTCTTTGCCGTCCGTTCGATTCAAATCCTCTACAAGCGGACGCAACTGGGCTGGCTCTGGATCATTCTCCGGCCCGTTCTCCCCGTGGTGGTCGGCACGTTCGTCTTCGGCGAAATCATGAACCTGCCGTCGCTGGGTCTGCCGTACTTCCTGTTCAACCTGGCAGGGACGACGTGCTGGACGGCGTTTGACCGATCGCTGGGATGGGCCACCCGCTCGCTGGAACGAAACAGGCACCTCGTCACCAAGATCTACTTCCCGCGCGCGATTCTCCCGCCCGCCTCAACGGCAGGCGGGTTGATGGAGTGCGTGGTTCAGATCGGGATGCTCGTGATCGCGGTGTGCTATTTTCGCTCGGCGGAGGGGCGTTGGTATGTCGCCCCCGCCCGAGACTGGCCGCTGGCAGCCCTGGCGTTGGGGATGGCTCTCGGCCTGGCCGTCGCGTTTTCGTGGTTCACCGCCATCTGGCAGGCGCACGCCCGGGACACACGGTTTGCCCTCGGGTGGGTACTCTCGTTCTGGTCCTACTTCACGCCCGTGGTCTACCCGCTCGAGCACATCCCTGCCAAGTACCGCTTTCTGGCGCTGATGAATCCGCTGACATCCGTCGTCGAGGCGTTTCGCGCGTCGACGATCGGCGCGGGCGTGGTGTCGTGGTGGGGGCTTGCATGGGCGGCCACGGTGCTGCTCGTGTCAGGTATCGCGGGCTGGCACTATTTCCTCCGCGCCGAGGGCCAGGCGGCGGACAGACTATGACGATGGCTGAGACGACGAACCTAGTCGCCGACGCGAGGCCGGAGCATCCGTGGGTCGTCCTGCCCAGAAGCATGACGCCGGCCGAGACCATCCGGCAGATCTGGGAAGCCCGCCATTTCGTGGTCTACATCGGCCGCCGGACGCTGCTGAAGATCTACCGCCGCACGGTGTTGGGATGGGCGTGGCTGTTCATCCTGCCCCTGTTCCCGTTCATGCTGCGCACGGTCGTATTCGGCGGTCTGCTGCAGGTGCCCTCGGGCGGCACGCCGTACCTCCTGTTCCTGATGGCGGGCTCGGTCTGTTGGGACTTCTTCGCGTCGGCGGTCAACTGGGGCACCCGCGGACTGCAGATGAACGAAGGCGTCTTGAAGTACGCCTACGTTCCCCGCGTGGCCCTGCCCATCGCCACGATGGCACCAGCCCTCCTGGATCTGGCAATCAAGACCGCGTTGCTCATCGTGATGGGTATCGTGTTTGCCGTCGTGACTCCCGGGCACAGCCTCGTGTGGTCGCTGCGCCTGCCCTGGGCGCTGGTCGCGATCGCGCTGTCGTTTCTCGCGGCGCTCTCAATCACCCTCTACACGTCTGTCTGGGGACGAAGCGCTCGAGACGCCCGGTTCACCATGAGCCAGGTCATCAGCGTGTGGGGGCTGCTCACACCGGTCGTCTACCCGATGTCCGAGGTGCCTGCGAAGTGGCAATCGTGGATGATGCTCAATCCGATGGCTGCCGCGGTCGAGACGTTCAAGTGGGCGGTGCTCGGCGTGGGGACCCTCCCGCTGGAGGCCCTCCGCTCGAGCGCCATCGTGATGGGGCTGGCGCTCACAGGAGGGCTGGTTCTCTATGGAGCCATTGAGCGACGCGCCGATGACGGAGAATG
>JAPKZP010000062.1 GCA_026393735.1 Acidobacteriota bacterium | reverse complement strand
GACGATCCAGACCGACGAGCTGCACAGCTACGAAGAAGGTGTCCAGGTGCTCGGGCAGTCGCTGCTGCTCGACTACGCCAGCCCGAAGCAGCTCGAGCGGGCCATGGAGACGGCGGCCGCCACCGAGAGAATCACGGGCATCAATCCTGCCGGACACCGTCACATCCGGTCCGCCTACTTCAGCGGTTCGACGATCGCGACCGAGAACGTGTGGGGCTGGTCCAAGCCCTCGTCTTATCTTTTGCTCCACCCGTCGATGGCGCTCGTCGAGTTCAATGGTTCGCCACGCGTCAGGAAGTGGCTGCTCGAACTGGCGGACGGTCTGCTGGCGCATCGCAAGGCTGATGCGAACGGCGTGTCGTCGGTCAGTACGACAATCGAGTTCGCCACGGACAAGGATCTGCCCGTGGCGGGGGTGGGCGCCAGCGGCGATCGCGCGCTCACGCTGCTCTGGGCCGCGTACCGCTGGACCGGCGACAGGAAGTACCTGCAGCCCTTCCTTGATGCCGGGCCGCGAGGGCTCGGACAGATCGGCGCCAACGCCCTCGACCTCATGGGCGTCCGCGACACGTGGAGCCTGGCGATCCAGGGAGCAGCGGCGCTCACGGGCGACAATGCCAGCCGGCACTTTGCCTGGCAGGTGACCGGCGACACGAAGCTCCTCGAGGACCTCTACGGCGACCAGTCGAAGGCTGCGCTGCTGCGCGAGTACATCAACACGAAGGGCAGCCTCTGGATCGACCGCGTCAATGTCCCCGACGCAGAGCTGCAGCGCGCCCGCCTTGGCGGCGTCGCCATCATCCGCAACTCCATCTATCCCGGCCACGTCGTCAGCTGGGATTTCGTCGAACCCGGGGCGGATGAGCGCGTGGCAATCCTGGTGCCGCTGGCGACGCCCGATCACGTGCGGATCACGGCCTACAACCTGGATACCAAGCCTGTGAAGGCCACGATGACGGCGTGGGATGTTGCTCCCGGCACATGGTCAGTCACGATCGGCTCGGGCCCGAGCCAGACCATGGCGATCGAGCGGACGACGAGCGTGGCGTTCACGTTCGAGCCGCGCGTCGCGACGGCCATCGAGCTGCGCCTCGTGTCGAAGGGCGTGCCGTATTGGTCGCGCCCGGATCTTGGTATCGCGGAGGGTGATGTACGCGTGAGCGGGCGCACGGTGCGCGTGAAGGTTCACAGCCTTGGGTCCGTTGACGCGCCCGCATCAACGGTCATCGTCCGCGACGCGGGCGGCCGCGTGATCGCCAGCGCGAAGGTGCCGGCGCTGAAGGCACCCATCGATCTCACATCGAAGACAGCCGAGGTCGTGCTTTCGCTGCCTGCGAAGGCTGTGCTGCAGGGCGGCGCTGTGTCGGTCGAGATGCGTGGGAACGTTCCGGAAATCACCCTGCGCAACAATATCGTGAGAATCGCGGCCCAGGCGGCTTCCGCTCCCCCTCCTGCTGCACCAGCAGGGGCAGGACAACCAGTCCCGACGGCCGCCGGGACGCCTGCTCAACCCAGGCCTCCGGCGCCACCGCCATTGCTCGGCCACGTGACGCGCGCCCAACTGAAGGAGTACGCGTCGTGGCAGCCGCTGTTCGCGCAGCCTTACGTGCCCGATGCGGCGGCCATCGCGAGGATCAAGGCACGGGCGTCGGACGTGACCGTGGTCCTCATCATGGCCACATGGTGCCCTGACAGTAAGCGTGAACTGCCGCGGTTCTTCGCCATCATGGACGCCGCCGGCATCCGCGAGTCTTCGGTCACGATGGTGGGCGTGGATCGCGGCAAAAAGGACACCGAAGGCCTGACCGAGAGATTTGGCATTACGCGCGTGCCGACGTTCGTCTTTCTTCGCAACGGCGCCGAAGTCGGGCGCGTCGTCGAAAGGACGCCGACGGGAAGCACCCTGGAGGCCGAGGTCGCATGGGTGCTGGCCGGCGGACAGCCGTAGTTCGTCCCGAGTCCTGCTTCTTCTACAGCCGGTAGAGGTGGAGCGCGCGGCTGAGCACCTCGAACAGGAACACCACGCACAGACCGCAGACGATCGCCGGTTCCATTCTGCGGCGCCAATTGGCGTGCGGCGCGTGCCGCGTGGCCGGAGACTGCCGGCGCCGGCGGTCCCGCAACACGGCGTGGCAACGTACGCAGACGTGCGCGGCGCGTGCCGGGTCCGGGTCGTGCGTCGCCAGCGAAGCCAGCCCGTCAATCACGTCGTCCCAGTCCTGTTGCGGGGCCTTCATATCGTCACCTCCCGGGGCAGCGCGGCGACATTCACCTCAGTCGACGCAAGTGCCCGGTCCAGCATGGCGCGGGCGCGAGAGAGCCGCTGGCGCAGCGCGTCCGGCGTCAACCCGCACACGGCCGCCGCTTCCGAAGGTGTCAGTCCTTCGACGCCAACCAGCAGCAGTGTCTCCCGATACGGTGTGGGTAACGTGGCGAGCGCCCGCTCGACGCGGCGTTCGAGTTCGCGGGCGGCGGTCTCTTCAAACGGCGATGCCTGCGGCGTGCCGGCCGGCCACAGCCCAATCAGGCCGGCTGCGCCTTCATCGTCGATCGCGCGCGAGCGGCAGTAGCTGTAGAAGATGTTGCGGGCAACCGTGTAGAGCCAGGGCCCGAGGCGCGTGTCGTCCTGGAGCCGCCGTGCATGGGTCACCAGGCGCAGCCAGGTTTCTTCGAGCAGGTCCTCGGCGACGTCGCGGCGCCGGCTCAGGCGGGCCAGGAAGTTGAAGAGCCGGGCGTGATAGGCGGCGTACACGGCGTCGAACGCTTGCGCATCGCCGGCGCGCAGCCGTGCCACGAGAGCGGTCTCGGACTCCCGGTCCATAAGGGTACCAACGCGCCAGGCCTGCTGTCGTGACACGTGTCACGGCGGGCGGTCTGCGGCGTTGTACCCATTAGACACCGGGGAGGTGAGCCATGATCGGCATCTACTTGATGGGCTTCGTGATTCTCGTGGGCGGCGTGGGCGTGCTGGGAATGGCTATTGCCTATGCCATCCGGCCGACCGAACAGAAACTGATGCTGATGCGACCACTCTCGCTCGCCGCCATCTTCGCCGCGATCTGCAGCTCGTCCGTCGGGGTGGCGACGGCGCTCAAGCATGCGAGTGACGCGAAGGAAGTCAGTCCGGAAGCGCTCAGCATGATGCTGGGGGGCCTGTCGGAATCTCTCGTTCCGCCGTTCGTAGCGTTTGCGTTCCTTGCCGTGGCGTGGCTGCTCGTCGCCGCCGGCATGCGCCGGTCGTCCTAAATAGGAAACCGCGATTCGAGGTCGTCGGACGCGGGTGGCCGAGGTGCCGGCAACTGCGAATCGTGATGTCACTCGAAAGGTCACCCGTGGGAGCGTTCTTTCCGGGGGGCTCGTGCAGGTTCCCACACTGATGGCCAGTGTGTTGAAGGGGTGAAACGCGTCGCGCAGGGGCCGAGTGTGCACGAAAGTCCACACGGCTGCACCCAGGTCATGCCGCGCGGCGGGGGACAGCCAGAAGACGCCGGAGGGACGCGCCGTGCTCTGGCACGACGGACCCCGAGGACCCACTGGCGGCATGCGGCGCCGCTGGCATGGCACGTTACTGTGGGGAATTCAGAAACCATCCGACGCCGCGCTCGACGATCTCGCGGTAGCGCGGCACCTTCAGCACCACACGCCGGGATGGATTCAACGTTGAAAGTGATTCGACCAGCGCTGCGACGCCAGTGACGTGTCGGCCCACACGGACATCAAGTGGCCATCCGGTGTCGTCGAACGGGACGAACAAACGCCCCAGTCGCGCTCCCCATACGTAGAACGGGTCCCTTCCCTCAAGGACGGTGGCCGTGGTGGTCGGCCCGCGCAGACGGCCAATGGCGATGTTCGGCGTCTCCATCAGCACCGCGAGCGTGGGTGTGTGATCGCCGAGTTCGCGATGGCTGAGACCGTGAAGACGCGGCGGAGAGGGACTGAGCGAGATCTGCATGCCGTCCAGCATCATCGTCGCTTGCGCGTCGGCCGCCAGGGGCAGCGCACGCTGGTGCGCGACGATGACGTTAATGTTCGGGTACTCCGGCATAGCCTCATGCAGGTCGATCGTGAGGTCGACCCGTTCTCTGAGAATCAATTGTGCGATGCCGTGGGCCACTCGCTCGGCCAGCGTGCCATTGGGCCGGCCTGGAAACGCTCTATTTAGGTTGCGCGTTTCTTCGCCCGACAGGCGTTGCCCGGATTGTGCGTGGACGTACACGTCCGGGTCCGGCCACGAATCGAGCGGGTTGATGGCTCGCGACCCGTACCTGAAGCTTCGCACACCGCCCCGAGCCCGGATCTCGAACCGTTGTGGAGAGGCCTCTCCGGGATCGTTATGGCTGAACCCGCTCTTGCAGGCGAACGGGATGACGAAGACTCGACCCTTCGATACGGATCCGGCCTCGATCAGAACCGTGGCCGCGAGATACCCGCCCGGTTCGTTCGGGTGCGTGCCGCCCAGGACCAGGACGCTTCCCGTTCCTGGCCCATCCTGCCCGAGTACGTAGACGTCGGTGTCGCCGGGCGTTGCTTTGAGGCCAGGGAAGTACTCCGAGAGCTTCGTCTCGCGAGCGACGCCTGGTCCCTTGATCACCAGGTCGAGCCGGGACATCGGTGCGAACGCTTTGTCCGCGACCCAGACGACCACGACGATGGCGACGATTAGGCTCCAGGCGATCATCGCGTGGCGATGACTGATCGACGCCGCGCTCTCGTCCCCCGGCGCGTCTGCCGCGTCTCCCGACCTCGGAGCGACGTGCATACCAGATTCCTACTTCAGGTTGAGGAGGCGCAGGACCAAGGGGATGATGACGATCGCGCTCATCCACTGCTTCCGGAGGTCACGAAGCTGGCACATGTTCCACCCGAGCACGACGACCAGCGCCAGCACGATCACGTGGTACGTCAGGTCTAGCAGCGTCGGCATAACTCACCACCCTGATGGCGTAATAGCGGCAATGACCACCGCCACGCGGTCCGCCCACGCAATGACGACGAGCCCGACCGCCGCGAGCGCGCCGATGGGAATCAGCGACGCCCGCCACACCTTCCTGTAATCGTCCACGCCGGCGGCATCGGCGGCGAACCGGCCGGCGATGGCGGTAGGTGGCGAGAACTGCGACAGCGCAGCGAGCAGCGAGACGGCGACGATTGTCACAGTCTGGTTCCGATCGAGAAAGAACAGGACGAAAGGGACGCCGAAGATCGCGCCGGCGCCAAAGGGAGACAGCAGCCCTCCTGACACGATCAGGGCCGTCGCCGCCCCGAAATAGGCGGCCAGGTGCGGAAGACTGAGCGAAGAGGTCACCAACAAGCCGCGAATGCCAGTCAACGTCGCAATCTGCACGAACACGCCGATCCCGACCAGCAGCTCGAGGATGCCCAGCATCGGGCCGTTCATCGCCCGGCGGACACTCCCCAGCAGCGCGAATCGCCTCCCGCTGAACCCGGCCACCACGGTACCGATTATGAACGTGAGCGGAGTGCCGAGATCCGGCACCGCGCCCGGGAAGACACGGATGGCGGTCATGATCCCGACCACCGCCACCAGGGGAAGCCACGGGCGAAACGTGCCGGTGAGGCCGTAGTCGGGAGGGTGAACCCTTCGAACGGCGCGTTGATGCCCATGGCGATCGACATCGCCAACAGGTTCGTGGGCGGCATCACCATGCTGAGGATGGCTCCGACGCCGATGAGCACAGCCGTCGTCGTTCTCGGTATGCCGAGCCCGATCATGATGGGCGCCACGAGGACGCCGACGCTGAGCACGGAGTTGACGGCAATGCCGGTCAGCATGCCGGGCACCAGCAGCAGCAGCATCATGACGACCAGTAGGAGTACCGGCACGGCATGGAATCGCAGCACCAGGCTTCTGGTCATCGCCGCCGCCGCCCCCGAATCTTCGAGGGCGGCGAGGAAGATCGCGCCCGTGGCGCACACGAGGACGATGTTGAAGTAGGTGAACATCCCCTCGACGATGTGACGGATCGGAACGCCGAAGCCGCCGGCCGAAGCCGCAAGCAGCGAGCAGACAATCAGCAGCGTCCCGACGGGGCACCGTCGCAGCAGGGTGATGCCAACGGCAAAGGTGCCCACCATCACGACGGACGCGATGACGACTTGTGTTGGGACCATGCGACGCTCTCCACCGTCGCGTCAGGGGAAGATCGTCTTGACGATGTTCGCGAATTCTTCCCGGAAATCCTTAAAGGTGACCAGTGGCACCTTCTTCTCCGCCGCCAGCGTCGTGAACAGCCCGTCCTTGTTGCCTTCCTCGAAGACCAGGATGAAGTCGGCCTGGGGAGCGAACGGGATGATGAACTTGTCGGCAATCGCGTTGCGCCTCGCAGTCCCTTCGATGTGCGCGGCAACGATCTTCATCCCAAGTTCACGTGCCTTCTTGAAGATCATCCTGTCGCGATCGAGCTCCTCCTCCTGGTTGATCCCGGCGGCGCCCAGTCCCTTGAGGCTTGCGCCCATCACGACAATCATCGTCTTGTAGCCGCCCATCTTCGACGGCAAGACGATCGGGTCGTGCGTCGTCTTGATGCCCAAGCGGTCCAGGAGGGTAGTCATCGTAAGCGAGCCTGGCGTCTGTCCCGTGCCGGTCACGAGAATGGGTTTCTCGAACCGGGGCAGCGGATCCGCCCGGCTGATGGACGGCGCGACGACCAGCAGGCAGACCATCGCGAGCAACTGACAGGCGCGAAGCGTTTGGCAGCTCATAAACAGTCCGTCCTCTCGGGGCATTCACTCGACGACAGGATTCATCGGTACTTCAGACCCAGCACGTCCCAGGGCCCGATCCAGTCGTGCGGGCGTCCCTTGGTGAAATAGAACGCAAGGTCCTGCGCCACGCCCACCTTCGCGTCGACCGACGTGCCCTTCATCGTGTCGGGATATCCGCTCTGATGGCGGCATGGCGTCAGCGCCTTCAAGTGAGCGGGCGTCCACCCGTGCCCTTTGTCCCAGACCTGATCGTGCCGCGCGCCGACCTTGTCGATGTAGTAGTGACCGCGGTACCACTCCATCACCATCTCGCGGTCGATCGACCCGTAGTTGTACTTGGCATTCCAGAACTGCGTCCAGTAGCGGGTGCCGGAGGGGGACAGACCGCTGTACTCGCCCTGTTCGGATCCGAAATCGGTCATCGGCACGGTCGTCCGTTGGTTCTTGTCGTCGAAGCTCCACGTCGCAAGGCAGTGGTTCGTACAGACCAGGAAGTTCTCCTCGCCGAAATCCCCGATCTTCCGTATCGCGTACCGCCCCGGCACGATCTCGACCACGCGGGCGTCTTTCGGGTCGGAGATCATCCAGTTGATCCCCCATGCCGGGACGACGATCGTCGACCCGGTCGCCTCGATGACGCCACGCCGACCGCTGGTGAGGATGGCGGCCGCCTCCTCCGCGGTCTTCGCAAATGAGGCGGCATACCAGTCGCCGACGTTCCACTCCAGGCCGTAGGCCCAGATTTCCTTTGCATTTCCGCCCGCGTACCCCGTGACGATGACGCCCTGCTCGTTCCCGACCATCTGCCCGCCAATCTCTCCGGCGCTGGCAATGGTCCAGATACGGTAGGCCTTGGGATCGGCGGGCGTGGTCGTGTAGGACACCTCGTAGAGTTGCGGGAAGAACACCTGATCGCGGGTGCCACCGTGGATGGTCGTCCGGTCCTTCGTGGCTCCGTCGAGCCTACCGATCACGACGACTCCCGTGCAGGCCCCATCAATCTCTCCGCGTGCCCGGCGGGCTTCGACCGAATAAGTGGACACGGCGAGGCGCGGCGCGCCAGTCCACGTGTACTGGTGGCCGAGGACCTGACGCAGGGCGAAGTACATGTTGATGATGAGCACCTTCTCGTAGGGGGTGCCGATCTGCGCGTAGGTCGACTTGGCCAGCTCGGGCGCTGCTCCGTCGGCGATGCCCTTCATGAACTCGACCGCCTCCGGCACGAGTTTCGAGTGGTAATCGCCGAACAGGCGGGCGTCAGGCACAATGCGGGCCGGATCCTGCACGGTCGTCAGAATCTGATCGTAGTAGCCCTCGAACACCAGTCTGACGAGGTCACCGGCCCGCTGACCGTACTGGATCCCCATTTCGCGCCACGTTCCCTTGAGGTCGCCGATGTACCTGGCATGCGGTTCGTAGAGCGGGTACCCGGGTCGAACGTAGTAGTCCGGGAGAGCGGCGTTGTGGCCCGTCCACCATGCGGGTTGAGGCGGCGCTTGCGTGGACTGTGCCGGCACCTGAATACGCAGGGCCGGGGCCTGACCCCGTTGTGTTGCCGCCTGCGCGGTCTGCTCCGGGGCCTGGCCGGGGTGCGCTGGCGCCTGAGCGACAAGAAGCACCCCGCCGCCGAGCGTCAACCCGACGAGAACCCCGCAGACGACAAGACGTTTTGCACGGCTCATGACCAGGACCTCCTTCGGGTGCGGATGGTGCGCAGTCCGCTATCTAGACGGGGCGCTCTTCGCAAACGCCCGTCCTGCCTTGAGCGACGCATCAATGGCCGGTGTCAGGCCGATCTCCTGGCCGATCGCGATGAAGCGGAACCCCTCCTTCAGCCGTCGCGTGACCAAGTCCGGCGTGTAGGCCGTAATGCCGACCGGAATGTTCTTCTTGAGGCAGATCTGTAGCACCTTCTGAATGGCTGTCTCTTCCTCGGGCGTATCGGCGTTCCCGGGGTTGCCGAGGTTGAACGACAGATCGTTCGGCCCGACAAAGACGACGCCCACGCCCGGTACGTTCGTGATGGCATCGATGTTGGCGACGGCTTCCGGTGTTTCGATCTGGATCGACAGGAGGAGTTCTCCGTTCGAATCAAGCGGCCAGACGTCGGCCCGGTCCGCGTACTCGCGACCCGGCAGCCCCCAATACCAGACGGCATTGGTGGGCGCGTTGCCGCGATGCCCCAGCGGCTGGAAATCGGCGGCCCCCTTCTGCTGTGGGTATCGACACGATTGCACGGCTGCGAGGGCCTGCGCCGCCGTGTTCACGTGGGGGAACATGATGCCGAACACGCCAACGTCGAGCACCTGTTTGATGATGAGCGGCAGGTTCTCGTCGCCGTACTGGGGAACGCGTACGAACGGCACGACGTTTGGCTGCAGGTTGCCCTTCTTGAGGATCGTCTGTTTGTCGGTCAGCCCGAGCAGGAAGACCTGAAGTTGCCCTGCATCGTAGGGCGTGTGTTCCATGTCGATCAGGAGGAAGTCCAGGTCCGTCCGGGCCAGGGTCTGCGC
>JAPKZP010000487.1 GCA_026393735.1 Acidobacteriota bacterium | reverse complement strand
CCAGGCGCGCGCAGGTCTCCACCGAATCCCGGACGGCATCCACGCCGGCCTGGTGACCCCTGACGCGGGGCAGGTGACGCTGGGCGGCCCAGCGTCCGTTCCCGTCCATGATGATGGCAATGTGGGCTGGCAGCCGGGCAGGGTTGACGCGTCGCGCCAGCGCCTCGTCTGGCGAACCCGGTGGTATCGACGCCAGCAGCTTCTCAAGCGCCATGCGGGTAACCTGGGGAACGCAAGCCCTCATGATACAGACTTCACCCCGACGGCGCCAGAACGACAGGCGCGCGCCGGCCGCGGGCGCGATCAGCCGGGTGTCAAATAGCGCACACGCACCAGCACGAGCCCGTTCGCAGGTGCCGTGGGCCCCGCGTCGGACCGATCGCCGGAGTCGAGCAGGCGCGTCATCGCGGCCGCCTCGCGCCGCCGGAGGCCGACCTCCACCAGCGTGCCGACCATCGCTCGCACCATGTGCCGGAGGAACCCGTCCGCCTCGATACGGAAGACGATCAGCCGCGCGGGCGTAGTCTCCTCGCCCGACAGGAGCGGAACAGTCGCAGCGCCTGGCGGCACAGCTTCGTCGACGACCTGCGCCAGCGTCACCGTGCGAATCGTGGTCTTCACGCTGCTGCGAGACCCCTGAAACGCCCCGAAGTCGTGTGTGCCCTCGAGCGCACAGGCCGCCCGGTTCATCACCTGGACATCGAGCCCGCGCGGGCCGTGCCAGCTCCACGCCCGTGCGAGGGGCGGCTGCACGTCGCCGTCCCAGAGCCGGTATTCGTACATCTTCACGGAGGCGGAGTAGCGGGCATGGAATCCGGGTGCCGCGTCCTCCACGCGCACGACGCGGATGTCCCGCGGCAGCGTGGCGTTGAGGGCTCGTCGGATCGTGTGGGTGTCCAGCCCCGTCGTCACCGGCGCCGACACGACCTGGCCGAGCGCATGTACCCCCGCATCCGTGCGACCCGCGCCGGCGATCGCGACCGGCGCGCCGGCGAGACGCCCGAGCGCTTCCTCGATCAGCCCCTGGATCGACACACCCCTGGACTGACGCTGCCAGCCCACATAGGCCGTCCCGTCGTAGGACACCGTGAGCTTCAGGACTCGTGACATCGTGGGTCAGTCCAGGCGCCGGGGCCCGCCCCCTACCGGCCCGGTCGCGATCCCGGCTTCGTCACCGGCGATCCCTGCGCGCACAGCGGGCAACTCTCGGGCTGAAAGGTCGGCGGCGAGAACGCCGCCAGCGCCGCGAACGGCACGTCGACGGGCGCGCGGTTGCCGCTGCGATTGATGATGGACGCCGCGGCTACGACGGTCGCCCCCCGCTGGCGCGCGACCTCCATCGTCTCGCGCGTGGACAAGCCGGTCGTCAGCACGTCTTCAACGATGACGACACGGTCCTCGGGCGTCAGGTCGAATCCGCGGCGCAGGGTGAGGGCGCCGTCTGCGCGTTCTGCGAAGATCGCGCGGACCCCCAGCGCACGCGCGACCTCGTGGCCG
Organism: Acidobacteriota bacterium; assembly: GCA_026393735.1. Classification (GTDB taxonomy): domain Bacteria; phylum Acidobacteriota; class Vicinamibacteria; order Vicinamibacterales; family JAKQTR01; genus JAKQTR01. The sequence goes on along the minus strand of JAPKZP010000487.1, from coordinate 7,219 downwards.
ATGATGAGCCCACCGATCGCCGGCGAGAGCACCGCCGTGGGCTTCACGTCGGGGAGCGCCGCCGCCAGGGCCCGCCCGATCGCCTCCGCGTCGGCCGGGTGCTGCAGCACGAGCGCGCACTGCAGATAGTTCGGGCTATGCAGCCCCGACGACAGTCGGAAATGTCCTTCGAGCAACGCGCCCGATGTCCGGAATCTCCCGAGCACCTCGTCCTCGTTCACGACTCCCCCTCTCACCGTGTGGCGGCGGCGCGCGACGACGGCGCCAGGCTCAGGTGTGTGTCGAACAGCTTCAGGATGCGGGTGTACTCGTCGGCCCAGCTCGTCTCCTGCTCGAAGGCATGGTTCTCGACCGGGAAGACCGCCAGTTCCCAGTTCGTCTTGCGCAACTCGATCAGGCGCTGCGCGAGCCGGATCGAATCCTGGGCGTGGACGTTGGTATCGACGAGTCCATGACAGATGAGCAGCGCGCTCTTCAACCCGTCGGCGAAGTAGATCGGCGAGCTCTTCTTGTACGCCTCCGCATCGTCCTGGGGCTCGTTCAGGATGCTGGCCGTGTACATGTGGTTGTAGTGCGCCCAGTCCGTGACCGGCCGCAGCGCAGCGCCCGCGGCGAAGGTGTCAGGCGAGGTGAACAGGGCCATCAGCGTGATGAATCCGCCGTAACTGCCGCCCCACACGCCGATGCGCTTCGGATCGACTCTCTGCGCCTGCACGAGGTACTTCGCGCCGTCGACGATGTCGTCGAGATCCTTGCCGCCCATATGGCGGTAGATGGCTGTCCGCCAGTCGCGGCCGTAGCCGGCGCTGCCGCGGTAGTCCACGTCGAGCACGACGTACCCGAGCGAGGTCAGCAGGTTGTCGAACATGTATTCACGGTAGTAGGTCGACCAGTACTTGTGCGCGTTCTGGGCGTAACCGGCGCCGTGCACGAAGATCACGCCCGGTCGTGTCCGATCGCGCCTGGCGCCGATCATCTCCGGCGTGAACAGCCGCGCGTAGACCTCGACACCGTCGCGGGCCTTGAATGTGATGACCTCCGGCTCGATCCACTTGAAGGCGCGCCACTCCTCGACGGGTGTCGTCGTCACCTGCTGCATGGGCGCGCCGGCCTTGTTGGGCATCACGAACACTTCTGGCGGCTTCGTGGCAGACGAACGGATGAGGCCGATCATGGCTCCGTCAGGTGAGATCTCGCCGGTGTTGGAGCCCGTCATGGTCGTGATGCGCGTGCGCGTGCCGCCATCGATCGGCATCTCGTACAGGTGCCGCTCGCCGGGGTGCACCTCCGTCGACACGAATGAGAACGTCTTCCTGTCGAGCGAGATCTCGGCCGAAGCAAGTTCGAACGGCCCGCTCGTCAGCTGTCGGGCGTGTGCGTCGGGTTTCGCCGCGTCCACGACGTACAGGTGCATCCACCCGTCCCGCTCCGAGAGGAACCAGAGGCCGTGGCCGTCCGGCATCCAGCCCATGCCCGTGCCTCCGCCGCCGGCCGGCCCCCCGCCGGCTTCCCTTATCCAGGCATCGTCGTGCAGCGCGTCCACGACGCGGGTCTTCCCGGTCTCGGGATCGAGCGCGACGATCCAGCGGTCCTTGAAGTCATCCGAGCGGGCGACGACAATAACGAGCGCGCCGTCGGGAGAGACCATCGGCTGCCCCCAGCGGACGTCCCTGGGCTCGTCCTTGCCGTTCACCTTGCGTGTGCCCGCGAACGACGCGTCGGCGAACAACGATGTCCGCGTCTTCAGGTTGAGGATGGCCAGACGCACGCCGTCCTGGTTGTCGCCGGCCTTGGTCCTGGACGGGATGTCCTCGGTGTAGCCGGTCTCCGTGACGTAGTTCGGCACGACGGTGGTCCTGGCGTCGGCGCGCTCGGTCACGCTCAGGAAGACCCAGGTCTCCGACGGGTGCAACTGCAACTGCGAGACGCTCTGCTTCTCAAGGATCTCGAACTCCGGCAGCGCGTCCCTCTTGCGCTTGTCCTCGTCCAGTTTCTTCTGCTCGACCGCCTCCTTCGTCACCTGCAGGAGGGCGACCTCCTGCCCGCGCACGAACGCCTGGCTGTCGGTGTCGTGCACGTCCCGGCGGCGCGGCCGCACGTCGGTCAACTGCTGGATGGATCCCGACGCGAGCGGGACGATGAAGAGGTTGTTCTGCGACACGAAGGTGACGGCCGTCTCGTTGCGGGCCCAGCGGGGGCTCGATTCCGGGACGGTCGTGCGCGTGATCTGCTGACGCGTCCGAGCCACGGTGTCGAGCATGACGATGTCGCCCGTGTCGACGAACAGCACGCGGCGGTGCGCCTCGTCCCACGCGCCCGCGGCGGGCGGCGCCAGCTTGCGTTCGTCGTCCGACAGCTTGCGCGGAGCGGTCGTGTTCTGCGAGAGCACGTAGGTGGCGCTCTCCTTCTCTCCGGGCTTGCGCCACTCGAAGAAGAGGTCACGCGAATCGCCCGACCAGCGCAGGCCCGTCGGCGGATAGCCGACGAGGTCCGGCCCACGCATGATGGACTGCACCGAGAGGGTCAGCGTCGGCGGCGGCGGGGCCGGGGTGGCTTTCTGCTGGGCCAGGGCGGCGGCGCCAGCCAGGGCGACCAGGGCAGCGGCGGTACAGGCACGTGGGAAGCGCATGGACGATCGACCTCATGATACAGACGGCAAAGGGTTTGTGGTCGCCGCGGGGACGCGGGTCATGACGCGGTGTTAGTATACCTGTTGCGGTTTCCTTGAACCGTGTTCGCCGTTGCTCCGTCTAACCATCTCAGGGTAGGCGTGTTCGGCGTTTTCCCCGGCAGTCAAGCAGTGGAGCAGATGGCAATGCGTCAACAGCGTTCCCGAGCCGCGCGGGTCGGCCTTCTCGCGGCGTGCGTGTTCGGACTGGCAGCGTCCACCTTCGCCCAGACGCCACAGGCTCCGGCCCCGCCGGGTCCGGTTCGGCAGCTGTCGATGGAGGACGCCATCAAGCTGGCGCTCGAGAACAACCTGAGCTTGCAGGTCGAGCGCATCAATCCCCAGCTGCAGGATCAGTCGATCGAGCAGGCGAAGACGGCGTGGACGCCGAACCTCACGGCTGGGATGTCCAGCAGCTCCCGGACGAGCCCTATCAGCGGCTTCTTCTCAGGCGCGACGGACAAGCTGATCCGCGACTCGTTTTCGAGCAACGTCGGCGCGAACCAGCTCCTGCCGTGGGGCGCGAACTACAACGTCACGTGGGACACGTCGCGCGCGAAGTCGAACAGCGTGTACGACAGCCCGAACCCGGCGAAGGCCGCAAATCTGAACTTCAGCTTCACGCAGCCCCTGCTCAAGAACCTCAAGGTCGACAGCGCGCGGCAGCAGCTGGTCGTGAGCAAGAAGAACCGCGAGCTGTCGGACATCGAGCTGAGGCAGACGGTGCTTACGACCGTGCGCAGCGTGAAATACGCGTACTGGAACTTGAAGGCCTCGGTCGCCGCGCTCCAGGTCGCGCGCCAGTCGCTCGACCTCGCGAAGGAATCGCTCCGGAACAACCGGTCCAAGGTCGAAATCGGCACGATGGCCCCTATCGACGTGGTCGAGGCGGAGGCCGAGGTGGCCCGGCGCAACGAAGCGGTGATTACCGCGCAGGCGACCGTGCGGCGCGCGGAAGACGCGCTGCGGACGCTCATCCTGGATTCCAAGTCCGCCGACTACTGGGCCGTGAAGTTCGACCTGACCGAACAGCCGGTGTTCGCAGCCACGTCAGTCGACATCGAAGGCACCGTGAAGACCGCCCTCGAGAAGCGCACCGACTTGCAGCAGGCGCGCAAGAACCTGGAAATCACCGACGCCACCATCCACTACCAGCGCAACCAGATCCTGCCCGACCTGAATGCGCAGGTGGGCTATGGCCTGAGCGGCCAGGGCGGCACGAAGCTCAATTTCGGCGCAGGATTCCCGCCGCCCGTCATCGGCGAAATCAACGAAGGCTTCGGCACGATGATGAACCGGCTGCTGAGCAACGACTTCCACAACTGGTCGTTTGCCGTGCAGTTCTCGTATCCCATCGGCACCGGGGCCGCGGAGGCGAATCTGGCGAGGACCCGCCTGCAGAAGTCGCAGGCGCTGCTCCAGCTGGAGAACCTCGAGCTGCAGGTGTCGACCTCCGTCCGTGACGTCGCCCGCAACGTCGAGACCAACCAGGAGCGCCTGGCGTCGACGCAAGCGACGCGCAAGCTGATGGAGCGGCGTCTCGAGGCGGAGCAGAAGAAGTTCGCTGCCGGGTTGTCGACGAACTTCCTCGTGTTCCAGGCGCAGCGCGACCTCGCAGACGCCCAGTACTCCGAGCTGGTCGCCCTGCTCGACTACAACAAGTCGCTCGTGGACCTCGAGACCGTCCAGGAGGCGCCGACTGCCGGCAGCGCCAGTGTCACGGTGGTGCGGTAGACCAGGCAGACGGGAGGAGCCAGACGTGCTTCCTGCTCCTCCCTTCATACTCCCGCCGTCTTGCGGTACACTCCCCTCGTGCCTGGCGTCACCGCCACCATCATCACCCTCAACGAGTCGGCGAATATCACGGCGGCGCTCGAGTCCGTCTCCTGGGCCGACGAGATTGTCGTCGTCGATGCCGGCAGCACTGACGACACGGTGGCCCTCGCCCGGCGCGTCGCCGGCCAGGTGATCGTGCGCGACTGGCCGGGTTACATCGCGCAGAAGAACTTCGCGGCGTCCGCCGCCACGCACGACTGGATCCTGTCACTGGACGCGGACGAGCGCGTCACGCCTGCGCTCGCGGCCGAGATCCAGGCGTTGCTCGCGGGTGAGCCGGCGTGCCCCGGGTACCGGGTGCCGCGCATCAGTTACTATCTCGGCCGGTGGATTCGGTCGACCGACTGGTACCCGGACTGCCAGCTCCGGCTGTACGACAGGCGTCGCGCCCGGTGGACGGGGCGCTACGTGCACGAGTCCGTGCAGGTCGATGGCCAGACCGGCCGGCTGCGCGCCGACCTGCAGCACTACCCCTACACCGACGTGTCGCATCATCTGCGGACCATCGACAAGTACTCGACGCTCGCAGCGCGGCAGATGTACGAGGACGGGCGGCGCACCAGTCCGTGGCGGATGATCGTGCACGGAGACGCCGCGTTCCTGCGGAACTACATCGCGCGTGGAGGGTTCAGGGACGGCGCCGCGGGCCTGATCGTCTCGCTGCTGAACTCGTTCTACGTGGTGCTGAAGTTCGTGAAGCTCTGGGAGCTGTCGAGGCGAAGCGACGCGGATTCCAGGTAGTCACGTGTTCACCCTTCACATCGACACCGCGCGCACCTGGCGAGGGGGCCAGAACCAGGCGCTGCTGACCGTGCTCGGGCTGCGCGCACGGGGCCATCGCGCCGTGCTCGTGGCACACCCGGAGGGAGAACTGGCGAGGCGCGCCAGTGAAGGCCACGACCTCGTCCGACTGGCGCCGTCCCACGAGCTGGACTTTGCCGCGTCGTTCCGTCTGGCCCGGGTGCTGCGTGAGTACCGGCCCGACATCATCCACGCGCACGATCCCCATGGCGTGTCGATGGCGGCGATGGCCCTGTCGACGATCTCCGGCCGCAGCATGCCGGCGCTGGTGATCGCCCGGCGGGTCGATTTCCACCTGAAGCGCAACGCGCTTTCGCGCTGGAAGTACAAGCAGATCGACGCCGCCATCTGTTCGTCGGACGCCATCCGGCGGATGGTCATCGAGGACGGGATCGCCGAGGACCGCGCCTTCACGGTGTACGAAGGCATCCAGGTCGAGCGGATCGCCAGCCATCCGTCCATCGACGTGCACCAGGCCCTCTGGCTGCCGGCGGGTGCGCCGGTTGTCGGCAACATCGCCGCGCTCGTCCCGCACAAAGGGCAGCGCTATCTCGTCGACGCCGCCCCGGCCATCGTGCGCGCCCGTCCCGACACGCAGATCCTCATCTTCGGCGAAGGCGAGCTGCGGCCGGCGCTGCAGCGTCAGATCAAGCAGCTCGGCCTCGATCACCACGTGCACCTCGTGGGATTCCGGCCCGACATCCTGGCGCTGCTCAAGAGTCTCGACGTGTTCGTCATGAGCTCCATCACGGAGGGACTCGGCACGTCCATCCTCGATGCGATGGCGGCGTCGAAGGCCGTCGTCGCTACCCGGGCGGGCGGCATGCCGGAGGTCGTGGAGGACGGCGTGACGGGCCTCGTCGTCCCGACCGCCAACCCCGGCGCCATGGCCGACGCGATTCTCCGGTTGCTGGCGGACGCCGACCTGCGCCGCCGCATGGGAGAGGCCGGCCTGGCCCGCGTCCGGGCTCAGTTCACCGCGGACCGGATGGTGGAGGGGACGCTCGTCGTCTACGAACATGTGGTCGGCAGACGCCACGCATCGGGCAACGGGAGTCTCCCGCCGCCTGTCTGAATCCGCAGTACCCCAGCATCCCGAGGTGGCAGAGGGCGAAGTCGTACCGCACGGGATCCGTCGGATCCACGTCTCGCAGAGACGCGGTGATCGACGCGGCCATGCGCCAGCCCGGGGACTGGTACCGCGTCAGGCCGAGACACTGCCCCACGCGTATGACGTGCACGTCGAGCGGAATGATCAGCCGCGCTGGTGACAGGCGGGTCCAGACGCCAAGATCGATCTCGTCGGACCGCACCATCCACCGCAGGAACAGGTTCAGGCGCTTGCAGGCGCTGCCGCTCGATGGCCGCGCGAAGAAGCCATGAACCGCCGGCCGCGCCGGGAGGCGCCCGTACGCCCGCCGCACGTCCATGGCCCGCGCCCGCGTACAGAACGACTCGAGGCCCGGGCTGATGTCCGGCGCGGCGGGATCGTCACCCGCGAGGAAGAACGCTTCAAGCGATCCTGACTGGCGCAGCATTTGCTGCAGGATGAGCACCAGCGCGACGATGTCGCGGCCGCGCGTCCAGCGATGGACGAACGCGAGCAGGCGATCGGCGTCGCGACCCGGGTCGAAGCCGCGAACGAAAGCGACGGGCGACGGCCCTATCTCCGCCAGCACGTCGTCGATTGACGCCAGCACGCTGGCCACCCGGCCGAACGCCAGCGCGGCGGCCACGAACCCGGCAATTTCCCGGTCGGCCGGGTCGTCGAACACCCGCACCCGCTCGATCGGATCCTGCACCAGCCCGCTGCGGTCGAACTCCCGGTAGAGTCGCTCGAGCGCGGGCTTGAGCGCATTGGGGCGAATGGCCACCAGCCAGCCTCTCGATAACCGCTCCGGGAGAGGTTTCTGG
>JAPKZP010000201.1 GCA_026393735.1 Acidobacteriota bacterium | reverse complement strand
AGCCGGGTTCAGGCATTCCCCAAGACGGCGGACCAGGACAGCAGCAATCGCGGCCCTTGACTGACGACGAATCCGGCATCCTCAGCCAGGGAAGTTGTTGCCTCGAACTCCTTGCGCGACACGTGGAACAACGTCGGTTCGACCATGAGGATTCGCGCCTGGTCGTTCATGATGGCCTTGATCTGCTGGAAGAAGCCGAGCTTGTCGGGCACCTCGTGGACCATCCAGAAAGCCAGCCCGAAGTCTATTGTCTGTGAAACGTTGATCGTGTCCCGTTCGCATTTCACCAGGTGAATCCGTGCTTCCAGTTCCGTTCCGCGGATCCTGGTGCTGAGCTTCCGCAACATTCCATCCTGCAGATCGGCGGAGATGACCTTCCCCGTCCGGCCGACCATCCCCGCCAGGTCGATTGAGAAGAAACCCGGGCCACAACCGATGTCGAGAACGGTCATCCCCTCTTTGACGAAGGGAGAGAGGATCTTCCGCGGATCCTGCAGCCACCGTCTGATGCTGGCTTCGAGCGGACTCGCGAGCCCAACGGGGCAAACACGGTTTCTCTTGTTGTCGATGGCCATGTCATCTCCTTGTCGGATGGCTTGCCCGCTCAACGTGCGCCACGCTCGCTGTCTGCTCCCGCGTGTGGGATTCCGGGCGCCGTCGGGTCATCGTGTGAACCTCACGATCTATGGGCGCGGTGGAACACTTCGAGAATTCCTAGCAAGTCGGGGAGTCCAGGACACTATTCGTCGAGGGGTGTGGCAGAAGGCACGTCAGGAACGCGGCGCAGTAGAAAGCCGGAGTGGCGGAACTGGCAGACGCGAAGGACTTAAAATTCTCCGACCTCCACAGGTCGTGTGGGTTCGACCCCCACCTCCGGCACCAGCCTTTGCTCGACGTCAGGCCGCAGGCCTTTCGGTCGAACTTCGGATAGTCATGCCGCATTCCTCTTGCCCACGACGTGGAGAGCTTCCGCCACCGCCTTCGGGTTCTTCGCCGCCACGCGCAGCAACGCCAGGGCCGGACCATCCGGCACACGGCGGCCCTGCTCCCAGTTGCGCAGGGTGGCCACGCTTACGCCAATCATGAGAGAGAACTCCCCCTGCGACATCTTGAGCTTCGTCCGAATCTCCCGTACGTCGGCGGGATGAAACACCGTCGTCCGAGTCGGCTTGAGGTCACCCCGACGAATCCGACCGGCCTGTCGAACACTCGCCATCAACTCCTGAAACGCGGCGTCCTTCATTTGAACTCCTCCCGCACGAGGCCGGCCAGCATCCGGATCTGCACCGGAGTCAAGTCGCCCTGTTCGTGCTTGCTGTAGACATACAACATGTAGAACGCCGCTTCCGCTGGCGCCCAGTAGTAGATCAACCTGAGCCCGCCGCGTTTACCACTGCCTGGACCGGCCCATCGCAGCTTGCGCAGGCCGGCCGAACCCGGAATCACGGGACCCTGTTCCGGCCGCAACATGAGCGCGCCCTGGAGCCGGCGGTACTGTTCGTCGACCATCAGGCGCTTGAGCGCCGTCGTGAAGACGGGGGTTTCGACGAACCGCATAGCGAGACTATACGCCAATGGCGTAGTTTGCGCAAGTGCGCCCTTCTCCCTCGCGACGTGAATGCAACCGGCGGCCCCCTCCGGGTACTCTATAGACATGGAACTGGAACGGGCCGCTGGCGACCTGACGCCCCGCCTGCTGCGTTACTGCAGGGCCCGGACCGGTGATGCCGCGTTGGGTGAAGACGTGGCCCATGACGCGCTGGTCGCGCTGGGTCAGCGCTGGCGGCGGCATGGCCCGCCCGATTCGGTGGAGGCGTTTGTCTTCGCGATTGCGCGGAGGCGTGCGACTCGGGTCGTTCTCCGCCAGCGAATCTCGACGGACGGATCAGTATCGGATGCAGTGGGTTCTTGCCGGCACAGCTGTTTGGCCTTCTGTGGCACGGGACCGACCTGCAGGTGACAGTCGACCCTGTGCTGAAGCGGCCGATCAGCATCACGCTGGAGGACGTTACGCTGGGTATGGCGCTCGATGCCAACTGCGACAGCATTGGGTGCCGGTGGAGGACCGAAGGGAACAGGCTCGTGGTTGAGGCGTTCCCGCCCGACCCTTCGAGAGGGAAGACCTGGATGGTCGCATCGTCAGGAAAGACGATGCCCTCAGGAATGCAGTTCGAGAAAACCCCGGTTAGAGAGGTGCTCGACGCGATCGCTATCGTCGCCGGAGAAGGCTTCGAGTACCGGGTCGACGAAGTTGACGTCAACCAGTCGGTGACGGTTGACGTCAGCGATCGAACTGTCATGCGGGCCATCGCGATTGTGGTCAAGGCCGCCGGGCTCAAGCCCGGGTCCCCGTATACGATCACCCTTCGGCGCCCTGGCCAGAAACCCACCAGCATCAAGACTGGCCTTCCGAAGGACCTGGAGACATACGATCTTTGGCGCTGAATCGGCCCTGGCCGATTGCCTGGCCGCAGTGAGTCCGAAGATGTGGCGAGTTCCTTCGGTTGTTTCCGGAACGAACGCGTCAAGCGATAGCGCACGAGGGCGGTCCCGGGCGTACCCAGGTCGCCACAACTACTCAGGATTCCGGCAAACTGAGAGGATCCGCCCGAATAGTAGTCCCCCGCGGTTCGAGCGAAAGGCCGAGACGGCACGATTTCTTGAGGATTTCGTTGAGTCTCTGAAGTGTTTGGTATGACTTATAGACCCGGGACTCCCAAAGACTCGTGTGGGTTCGATTCCCACCCCCGGCATTTGACCCCAGAACTCACCGGTGTTCGTGGTGGAGCAGGCCTTCCCAGGCCTGAGCCTGTCGCCCTTCGACGTTGCTCAGGGCGACCCTGAGCTTGCCGAAGGGTCGAAGGCAGGCCTGCTTGGCGGCCAGACTCACGCAGGGCTGAAGCCCTGCGCCACATCTGCAGCTGTTGCCGACTCGAGCGAACTCCGGTCTAGAATCGACAATTTCCTGTTACTGCCTCCGACGACGTGATTGGCCCGGTGGGTCGCAGGGAGCAGTCCGCCAGGGACTGTCAAACCAGAGGAGAAGCCTGCGCATTGATCATTTGAAGGTCGAGAAGATCCCGTAGAATGCGCGGACAGGGAGGGATCATGCGCACACTCATCGTCGGCGCAGCGGTGCTCGCGGCTCTGTTTCTTCACGGATCGCCTGTTTCCGCCGTCTGCAGCAACCTCGAAGCCGGTCGACATCCCGACCAACGCTGAAGTGGCCACGGAACTCGTCACCAGGCTCCAGCAGACGTTTGAGAAACTGGGGAGCGGCGACAGCGCGTGCGCCGCGAGCGAAGAACTGGGCGATCTGACGCGAGACGCAGAGGGCGCCCTCAATACCGGTCAACTGACACCGGCGTTCCACGCCCGGCTCAAACGCCTTTTGCTGATCGTGAGACTCAGCACCTACAGCGATCCCGGCGGCCTGCTGGCGCCGGCTCTGCTTCCATTTGCCAACAAGGAACTCACGGCCTTCGTGCGGGACGCGACGGGCAAGGCATTCAACCCAAAGGGGCCGGTGTCCGAGCAGATCGGCATGGTGGCCGACGCCACAGCGACAGAAATGACCAGCCTCCAGGCGGCGGCGAAGCAGTTGAAGTAGGAGCGCCGGGCCGGTCCGGCCCCGTCACCTCGATCCGGACGCCGTCTTGACGGGAGGGAGCTTGCGGGGGTTCGTCGTCCCGAGAGCCCTCATCCGCTTCCCGTTGTCCTGGTTCCAGGCTGCAATCCGGAGAGCCTGCTCGGTCTGCATCTGGGCCGAAGTCATCTGCTTGCCGTTGGAGGCGAAGGCAGCCGCGAGCTCGGGATCCGCCTTGATAGCGGCCTTCATGGCCTTCGTGTT
>JAPKZP010000819.1 GCA_026393735.1 Acidobacteriota bacterium | reverse complement strand
TTCAACATGGGAAGTCCAGCGGATGGCGAGCCGGAAGGCACGACTTTGCAGGGAGGCAGATGCAAGTCGCTGGCGGGTTCCTCGCATCCCCGGGGTTTACGCCGTTCGGCAAGAGAGAAAGGGATTGCTTCCCGCCGGCATGGGCGTATGGTCTCTCCATCATGGGACTGACCAAGGTAACAACCAAGCTCACAGCGCTGCAGGACCCGCAGCAGTCGTACGAGTCCCTATTCCTGGTGGACACGGGCGCGACCGACTCCATGGCGCCGGCGGACGAACTCCAGAGGCTCGGGGTCAAGGCCGAGGGCAGGACGTCGTACGAGCTTGCCGACGGCACGGTTAGGGAGTTCTCGTTCGGGCTTGTCCGAATCGAGTTCATGGGGGAGACGACGGCGGGGCGCGTGATCTTCGCCGCTCCAGGAACGGAACCCCTGTTGGGAGTTACGGCGCTCGAGTCCGTCGGGATCATGGTCGACCCCGCCAACAAGACCCTCAAGCGGCTGCCCGCCATCCCTCTCAAGTAGCGATCGGCGAACAACGAAAAGTCGTCGCGCGCCCGCGCATCGAAGCCCTGAAATGCCACCGGACATCGAATGAACCGAACGACTCTCGCCGTCCTCTCACTCCTGCTGCTGGCGCCGGCCGTCGCGTTATGCACCGGCGGGAACACGGCAGGCGCGATCGATCCCCGACCGAGCACCCTGCTCCGGACCGAGCCGGTCCAGGCGTGGACGTTCCACGACGGCGCGGCGGGCTGGACGGCCCTGAACCAGTGCACGCTCGCGGCGACCGGCGGCGTGCTGAGGATTCAAAGCAGCGACGACGACCCCTACTTCGTCAGCCCGCCGCTCCACCTCGACGGGCCGTTCACCATGCGGCTCCGCATGAAGAGCGCCACCGGCGGCGCCGGGCAGATCTTCTGGACGACCGTCCAGGCGCCGCAGACCGATCCGGACCGGTGCGAGTCGTTCAAACTCGTCCACGATGGCCGTTGGCACGATTACGCGGTTCCGATGAACCCGGACGGAACGCTCACGTGCCTGCGGCTCGACCCCGGCACGGCCCCGGGGCCGATCGAGTTGGAGAAGATCGAACTCGTCCGCGAGATCCCCCACCCACTGGAGATCCTGTCGCTCCGCGCCGACGGACGCCGGATCGCGCTCGCGCTTACGAATCGCTCGGCCCAGGCGGTGGCCGGCACCGCCGACGGCAAACCCTTCACGCTGGCCGGAGGCGCGGCGGCAACGGTCGAACTGACCGCCGCCGGGACGGCACCCTTCGAGGCGCGCGAGGTGGCGGTCGCATCCGAGGGCCTGCCGGCGCTGCGCCGCACGATCTTCGTCGCGGACGCCGCAGCGCCCGGCGACTGGATCGCGCTCACGTCGGGCGATCTGGCGGTGCGCGTCGCGCGCGACGGCTCGGGCGCACGGGTCGAACTGGGCGGCCAACTCGCCGGCTTCGTCGCGCCGCTGGTCTGGCGCGCCGGCGTCGTGCCGAAGCTGAAGCTGGTCGAACAGGGCGAGGCCCTGCGGTTCGAGGGCGACGGCGTCGGCATCACGCTCGCCCTTCGCGGCGACGAGCTCTCGGTCGCCATCCGAAGCGAGACGCCGTGCGAGGGGCCGGTGCTGCGCGCGCTGGGGCCCGAGGGCGTGCTGGTGAACATCGCGCGCGGCGCGCTGGTGGATGAGGAGGCGCTGATCGCGGCGCTGGAATCGGGCGGCATCGCCGGCGCCGGGCTGGACGTATTCGCGCGCGAACCCGCGCTGGACCC
>JAPKZP010000376.1 GCA_026393735.1 Acidobacteriota bacterium | reverse complement strand
GGCTCCCGGAGCGGCGTGCCCGAGACGAGCAGGAAACGGATCCCGGCATCGCCGGCCTGCACGACCACTTCGTCGCCCGCGTCGAACAGGATCAGCGACCTGTTCTCGACCGCCGACATCGCGGTGGCTGGTGCCCCGCCGACGACGTCCGTCGTCACGGGCTGAGGGCCGGAGGCGTTGGCGAACCGGCCGGCACCATCGAAAATGTACGCAAACGCGTGTCGGGACGTTTCGACTGGCAGGCTGCGGCGCAGGCCCGGCGGGACCCACACGTCCAGGTACTGCGGGTCGGCGGCGACGCCCTCCACCGGCCCCTTCGCGCCCCAGAAGTTGCCGCAGATCACGCGCACCCTGGTTCCGTCGTCCTCGGTCACCTCCGCGATGTCGCCGGAGTGGATGTCCTGGTAGCGGGGATGGGTCATCTTCAGCGACGCGGGGAGATTGGCCCAGAGCTGAAAGCCGTGCATCCGGCCACGGTCGTCGCCGTGGGGCATCTCGTGGTGAACGATGCCGCTGCCGGCCGTCATCCACTGCACATCGCCCGCGCCGATCGCGCCCTTGTTGCCGAGACTGTCCGCGTGGTCCACCGTACCGGCGAGTACGTAGGTAATGGTCTCGATGCCGCGGTGCGGGTGCCAGGGAAAGCCGGCCTGGTAGTCGGCCGGGCTCTCGCCCCGGAAGTCGTCGAACAGCAGAAAGGGATCGAAATCGGCGGTGTCGCCGAAGCCGAAGCCTCGCCGCAGGCGGACGCCCGCGCCTTCCATCGTCGGTGTGGATGTCAGGATCCGCTTCGCCGGTCTGATCGACATGTGCCCCCCTGGAGCCCCGAGTGAACAGTCTACCTGTTTGGACGGTCGCGGGAGCCGCGCGGATCCCGCGAGCGACCGACCCGGCGTTGCCCTGGTGCCCGCGGTGGATCGTGCCGGGGCGGCGCCGTCGCGTCGGCTTGCATCAGGCAGGGTTCCTGGCACATCCTACCGTCAGGTTCTCTGATGACGTGGGTCTACGATGCGTTCGCGGTGCTGTGCCGTCCCTCGTTCTGGTGGGGGCGCGCCTCAGTCGAAGGGCTCGAGCACGTTCCTGACACCGGGCCGTTGCTGATTGTCCCGAATCACGACAGCCAGTGGGATCCGATCATCGTCGGGCTCGCAATCAAGCCGAAGCGTCGGCTCCGGTTCCTGGCGCGGGCAGACCTGTGGAAGATCCCTGGCATCGGGCTTCTGCTCGACGCGATGGGGCAGATCCCCATCAAGCGCGGCGGCGGCGATGGCCGGGCGCTTGATCGCACGGTGGAGTCGCTGCGTGCCGGCGATGCCGTGTGCGTTTTTCCCGAAGGGCGGCTGTCGTGGGGCGAACGAATCCGGGCGCGAACCGGCGTCGGCCTGCTAGCGGCCTGGTGCCCTGAATCCCGCGCCGTGTTGTGTGCAATGGAGGGGACGACCGAGTACGTGAGGTTTCCGCGGCGTCCCCGCGTGCGGATCCGTTTCCTCGCGCCGCCGGGTGGCCAGCGCCGGCCCGACGAATCTCCCACGGAATTAGCCACGCGCCTGCTCTTCGAATTGAGGCAGGTGGTGCCGCCGGCGCCGGCCGGGCGCCGGGGCATCGTCGGTGTGCCGCCGCGCGTCCAGAAGATGTACGAGCGTCAGAACGCCCACAGTGGAGGGAACGGCTCCCCCGGGGGCCAGGCCGTCGAGTAGCGGCCCGCCCGCGCCCGTCACTACCGCCCGACCCCGACAAGGAGCGATCGCACGTACTCGCGCCGCATCCGCGCGATGTTGGCGATGGAGATCTCCTTCGGGCACACGGCTTCGCATTCGGCCTCGTTCGAGCAGTTGCCGAAGCCGAGGTTGTCCATCAGCTGCACCATGGTCCGCACGCGTGACGCGCGCTCCGGGTGACCCTGGGGCAGCAGCGCGAGCTGCGACACCTTCGCCCCGACGAAGAGGGCGGCCGAGGCGTTCTTGCAGGCCGCCACGCACGCGCCGCAGCCGATGCAGGCCGCCGCGTCCATCGCCGCTTCAGCCAGGTCCTTCGGGACCGGCACGGCGTTGCCGTCCGGCGCGCTGCCGGTGCTCACCGACACGTAGCCGCCCGACGCGATCAGGCGATCGAACGCGCCGCGATCGACGACGAGATCCGTGACGACCGGGAACGCGGCCGCGCGCCACGGCTCGACCGTGATCGTGTCGCCGTCCTTGAACCTGCGCATGTGGAGCTGGCACACGGTCGACCCGCGATCCGGACCGTGCGGGATCCCGTTGACCACCAGGCTGCACATGCCGCAGATTCCCTCGCGGCAGTCCGAGTCGAACACGATCGGCGGCTCGCCACTGGCGACGAGGCCCTCGTTGACGACGTCGAGCATCTCGAGGAAGGACATGTCGGGCGAAATGTCACGGGCCGTGTACGGCACCATGCGGCCCTCGTCCTTCGCACCGGTCTGCCGCCACACCAGCAGTTGAAGAGTCATGTTGGCCATGGTCGCGTTGCCTACTTGTAGCTGCGCTGGCTGGGCTTCACGTACTCGAACGTCAGCGGCTCGACGTTGCGAATCGGGAGCGTGCCCTCGCCGGCGAATTCCCATGCGGCTGCGTGCGCGAACTGTTCGTCGTCTCGCAGCGCCTCGTTGTCCGGGGTCTGGTATTCCTCGCGGAAGTGCCCGCCGCACGACTCGCGGCGCTCCAACGCGTCGAGGGCGATGAGCTCCCCGAGCTCCAGGTAGTCGGCGACGCGCCCGGCGTACTCGAGTATCTGGCTCATCTCGGCGCCCGAACTCGGGACGGAGACCGTGGCCCAGAATTCCTCGCGCAAGCCGGGGATCCGGGCGAGCGCCTCCTT
>JAPKZP010000213.1 GCA_026393735.1 Acidobacteriota bacterium | reverse complement strand
GGCTCGCGGACGGCACGCTCGCCGGCAGCATCCTGTCACTCGATCAGGCCATACGGAACGTGATGGCGTTCGCCGGGTGCCCGCTCGACGCAGTGCTCCCGACCGTCACGACGACCCCCGCCCGCCTGCTTGGCCTCGAGCACGAGCGCGGCCAGATCGCGCCGGGTTTCGTGGCCGACCTTGTGCTGCTGTCGCCCGACCACCAGGTACGCGCGACCATCGCCGCCGGCGAACTGGTGTACCAGGCCTCCTGAGTACCGCTGTCGGACTCGAGCCCGCTCCGGCTTGGGGTCAGACTCCACCTGGGGTCAGACTCCAATTCCGTTTCTGCGGTCCAGCCCAGCCCCGCGCCTCAGCCCGCGTGCGTGTATATTGGTGGTGAGTCCCTCAGACCAGGAGTCCTCAATGTCCCCCCAACTTCGCTGGCCCGCACGTCTTCCTGTGGCGATCGCGGTGCTTGTCACACTGGCTGTCATCGCCGGCGTAGCCGGCGTCGCCGCGGCCCAGGGCGCGGATCCGCCCGACCCGCGGGCCGCGCAGCCCGAACGGCCAACCGTTGCGACGCATGCCTACACGGTCGCGCCGGGTATCGTCGAAGTCGAAACGGGCTTTCAGTACCAGCATCCGGATCCGTCAACGGGCCTGTTCGCGCTGCCTGTTGTCTTCAAGATCGGTCTCACGAACCGCATCCAGCTCGACCTTGCACCCGGGTGGCTGCGCGGCACGGACTCCAGCGGCGCGCACGCGGGTTTGACGGATCTCGTGATCGGCGCGAAACTCCGGGTGCTGGACAACGCGCCCGTGCTGGGCGCCTTTTCCGTGCAGCCGAGTGTTTCGTTGGCCACCGGTTCCACGGCCCAGGGCACGGGAATCGGCACAACGAGCGGCACGCTGCTCCTGATTTCGAGCCACACCATCGGCGGCGTGGCCCTGGATCTCAACTTCGGCTACACGCATCGCGGCGGCGAGGGCACGTACGCGCCGAAGGACGCGACGGGCTGGACGGTATCGACGGGCATCCCCGTGTCCGGGCGCCTGGGTTGGGCCGCTGAGATCTTCGGCTACCCGCGGACCTCCGGCCTTTCCGGCGAGCCCGGCATCGTCGGATTCCTCACGGGTCCAACATTCGCCGTACAGAAGAGCCTCGTCCTGGATGCCGGGGTCGTCGTCAACATCACCGGTTACGGCGGCACCGCTGTCTACGGCGGTGTGACGTGGAACATGGGGCGCATCTGGACTCCGCCGCCGGCCTCGCCGAAGAAGTAGCAGGGCATTCCGCCCGCGCCCTAGCGCCGTCGCAGGACCTCTGCCTCGAGGGCCTGGGCTCGCGGGAAGAGCACGTTGTTCTCCAGGTGGATGTGTTCGTGCAGGTCGCGCTCAATCGTCGCGAGGCCGTCGTAGTACCCCCGGAACGTGGCACACCCGTCCGCAGGTGCCGCGTACGAGGATGTGATCGCGCGGAGCCTGGCGAGGGCCGCCCCGGCACTCTCGTGCTCGTGTTCCATCATGCCAATCGGGCTCGCGATGTGCCCAAGCATCGGGTGGCGGCCTGCAAGTCCCCCTTCAAGCTGTTCGATGAACGGGAACAGGACATGCTCCTCCTTCATCATGTGACTTTCGAGTTCGGATCGCAGGCCAGCGAAGACAGACACCACGTCGCGCACTTCCGGATGCCGCTCGCCGTGGGCGTTGATCACCTTCTCGCCCATCGCCGTCAGCATCGGCATATCCTCGCGCAGCTTCGCGTGGTAGCGCGCGAGGATGTGACCGATCAGATCGGAGAGCGACGCGTCGGCCCAGGAGACCGGTTCGGGGCCCGGCAGGGTTGCGCTGAGCGCGGCTTCAATCTGCGCCACGACGCTCTGCCAGTCGAGGCCTGCCTCCGCCACGGCCTGACCGACCGGACGCTTACCCCCGCAGCAGTAGTCCAGGCCAAGCCGTTCGAACACCGGAATAGAAGCCGGGTAGCGGGCAGCCACGTCGGCTATCGTGACATCTGGAGACACAGCGCCGTTCGGCAGGCTCATCGTCAATCCTCCTGTGGACAGGAGTACTGTGGCTCCGGCAGCGACGAGAACCTATGACCGGGGTCATAGAGGACCCTGGCCACGCCGCCTGCTAGCGCAGCCGCTCCGCGCGGATGGTCCGCTTCAGGATCCGGTCCGGCACGACGCGGGCACCGATGCCGGGGCCCTTCGGGATGTGGATGAACCCATCTTTGTCGAGGACGACGGGGTCGCCGATGATGTCCTCGTCGAAGTAGTTGGCCGTTTCTGACGTGTCGCCGGGCAACGAGAAGCCCTCGGCGGTCTGGAGATGGATGTTGACCGCCCGGCCTATCCCCGTCTCGTCCATCCCGCCCGACCAGACCCCGATACCGTGGCCGGCGGCGTCGTGCGCGATCCGCATCGATTCGAGAAGTCCCCCGACGCGTCCCTGCTTCACGTTGATGATGCGGCAGGCGCCGATCGAAATGGCTGCGGCCGCGTCGGCCAGACTGTGGATGGACTCGTCGAGGCAGATGGCGGTATTCATCTCCTTCTGCAGCGAGGCGTGTTCGATGATGTCGCTGTATGAGAGCGGCTGCTCGACCATCATCAGGTTGAACTCGTCCAGCCGCTTGAGGTGCTCGACGTCCGCGAGCGAGTAGTCCCCGTTGGCGTCAACCATGAGCGGCACATCCGGGAAGCGGCCCCGCACGGCACGGACCCAGTCGAGGTCCTGGCCTTTCTTGATTTTCATCTTGATGCGGTGGTACTTCCTGGTGACGGCTCGCTCGACGGCCTTGAGCAGGGCCTCCGGCGTGTCCTGGAGACCGATGCTCAGCCCGGATGGAATCTTCTTCGCCGGCCGGCCTAGTAACTCGTGAAGCGCGACGCCCTGCTGGCTGGCGAGCAGAATGAGGAGGGCATTCTCGATGGTCGCCTTGGCCATGCCGTGGCCACGCACACGGCGGAAGCGCCCTTCGAGGTCGCCCAGCGTGATCCCCGGCTCGACGAACGGCAGCAGGAAGTCCTTGATGATGTGCCGGGCTGTCGTGTTCGTCTCGTACGAGTAGAACGGGTCGGGATCGGAGACGCACTCGCTCCAGGCGGTGACGCCGCCTGACTCGAGACGCATGAGCATGGCGTCCTTCTCGGTCCAGACGTAGACGCTGGTGCCGAAGGGGGCGACAAAGGGCAGCCTCACCGTCACGAGGTCGATATGGTCGAGC
>JAPKZP010000494.1 GCA_026393735.1 Acidobacteriota bacterium | reverse complement strand
TTCGACGACTTGGGCAGCTTCGGAATGAGCCAGCCGAGAAACGCCTCGGTGGACCGCGTCTGCATGAGCACGCGCCCGGGGCCGGTGAGCTGGCAGACGAGCCCTTCGCCGCCCAGGATGGTCGTCTTCCAGCCGCCCGACTTCGTGACGCTGAACTGCACGGTCGCGTCGAACCCGACGATGTGGCCGGTGTCGACGACGTAGCGCTGTCCGGGGGCCAGGACGCGCTCCTCGATGGCGCCGTAGGTCGCGGCCACCAGTTTGCCGCTGCCGCTGACCTTCAGGAGGATCAGCCCGCCGCCGCCGAAGAAGCCTTTCGAGCCGCCCCAGCTCGCGTCCATCGTTACGCCCATCTCGCTCGCGACGTACGCGCCGCTGGCGAGCAGGAAATCGCCACCGCCGATCTGCAGGGCGATCATGTCCCCGGGCAGAGTCGCGGCGACCGTGATCTCGCCGCCCGCAGCGGGTGCCTTCCAGGTGTTCTGGAAGAAACTCTCGCCCGCGACCATGCGTTTGAGGCCTCCGAAGAGGCCACCCTCAGCCTTGGTTTCGCTCGCCATCCCGTCGCTGTGGCTCACCATGGCCCCGGGCTCGACCTTGATCTGTTCGCCAGCCCCGACGCGAATCACTGCCAGTGAGAATGACGGTTGATGCTTCAACGTGACGTCCATGCGTCCGCTCCTTGTGCCAGGCACGCGTTCCGATTCCGACCGCGGCGGAAGGCCACGGCCGACTGTGTGGATAGACACAGTATAGCCCTCGGCGACCCGCGGGAATCAGGGGTCTCCGATCCCCATGACCGTCGGCGACATTGCATCGGGTGCGCGTGCATTCGTGCCCGCCCGGACCCTGTTGACATACCCAGGCCGGGGGCGACACGCTAGGTGATCGAGGGGGCAGACGAATGGTGAGAGGCATCCGGGGCGCCATCAACGTCCACGCGAATACCGGTGAGGCCATCGGCGGTGCGACCGCGCGCCTGCTGATGGCCATGCTCCAGGCGAACCAGATCGACGCCTCGGCGGTGATTTCGGCCTTCTTCACGATGACGACCGACCTGGATGCCGCGTACCCGGCCGCGGCCGCGCGGCAGCTCGGCTGGCTGGACGTGCCGCTGCTGGATGCCCAGGAGATCGAGGTGCCGGGCGGCATGCCGCGTGTCATCCGCGTGCTGCTCCACGTCCAGTCGGATCGCCCTCGAAGCGGAATCCAGCACGTGTACCTTGACGAGGCCGTCGCGCTGAGGCCCGATCTCCATCCGAGAACCTGACGTGCCTCCACAATCTCCCAGTCTCGCGCGTCCCCGGTTGTTGCGCGGTGCTACAGTCGGCGTGGTCGGCACGGGCCTTATCGGAGGCTCGATTGTCCGGGCCTTGCGCCGCCACCGGCCGGCGATCCGCACGCTCGCCACCGATCGCGACGCGTCGCTTGCGCCTGCCGTCGGACGTCATGCGACGTGGTGCAACTCGCTTGCCGAGTTGGTGGCCCAGAGTGACGTGGTCGTGCTCGCCGTCCCCGTCCCCGAGATCCTCCGCCTGATGCCCGAGTTGGCACGCCTGTCTCCGGCCCGGGCGTCGCGCCGGCGGCTGCTCGTCTGTGACACCGGAACTCTGAAAGCGCCGGTTGTGTCGGCCGCATACCGCTTCCGGGGGGCTTTCGACTTCGCCGGGCTTCATCCGATGGCCGGCGGCGAACACAACGGATGGCCGGCCAGCCATGCGGGACTCCTCCGAGCCAAGCCGGTGATCGTATGCGCACGAGACGCGAAGGTGCGGCGGCAGGCGCGGGAACTGGTCAGGCTTGTGGGCGGGATTCCGTCCGACATGGACGCCCGGGCTCACGATCGGACGGTCGCGGTGTTCATTGGACTGCCGCACGTGCTGGCATTTGCGGCGGCCGGCCTGGCCGGACTGCCCCCGGCACACGCCTTGCGCGGCAGGTCGTGGCAATCCCTGACCCGTGTGTCGG
>JAPKZP010000065.1 GCA_026393735.1 Acidobacteriota bacterium | reverse complement strand
GGGTGCAGGCCCGGTTCCGGATCGGCCCGCCCCGCAGGCGTGACAGGACGTCTTGTCGCCTGGCAATTCGTCGCGTCGCAGGATTGGATTCTCTCGCGATGCGACGGTCGCGCCGATACGAGAAGCGGGTAGCTCTGCGTGAACACTGTTCACATGTCTCCGGGCCGCTGGGTTGGAGTCCTGGCCATCGTCACGGTGGCCGGCAGCGCGCTCGAAGTGTCGGTCCATCCCGCGCCGGGGATCCTGGTGACGCCGCTCGTCGTGTCCGCGGTGGCGCTGGTCTTCGCGTACCGCGTCCACGTGCGCAACCAGGCCAGCCAAGCCAGCCACCAGCGGCAACTGGTCGTCGCGTCCGAACTGCGGTTGAGCACCATCGAAGCGCTCGCCCTCGCCATCGACGCGCGGGATCGCCTGTCGCAGTCGCAACTGCGACGCGAGCAGGTGTACGCCGGTGCGCTGGCCAAGGCGTTCGGCATGTCGGACGACGAGGTCGAAGGCGTGCGGACCGCGGCCCTCCTCCACGACATCGGGAAGCTCGCGGTGCCCGACCATATCCTGACCAAGCGCACGCCGCTGACCGATGAGGAACGCAGCAAGCTCCAGGCGCACCCGGCGGCCGGGAGCGCGATTATCGCCAATGTGCCCTTCCCGTACCCGGTGGCCTCCAGCGTGCGCAGCCACCACGAGCGCTGGGACGGCACGGGGTACCCGGAGGGTCTGCGGGCCAGTGAAATCCCCCTGGGCGCCCGAATCATCGCGGTGGTGGACTGCTTCGCCACCATCACGTCCGAGGCTCCTTTCACGGGCACGCTGCCGCTGGCCGAAGCCATCAACGCCCTGTGGCACGAGGCCGGGAAGTCCCTGGACCCGGCCGTCGTCGCCCGGTTCGCCGAACTGCTGCCGCAGCTCATCGTGGAGCCGCAGGCCGTCGTGCGTGCCCCTGGCGTGCTTGAGAGGGACCCCGGGGCCTCGTCCACCACGGCCGGCGCGCCCGCCGCCGCCGCGGGGAGCGTGCGACGCCGTGATCGCGTGCTAGACCATATCGCCGAGGCCAATCACGAGCTCTTTGCGCTCTACGAGATCGCCCAGGCGATGGGCACGAGTCTCGGCCTCAACGAATCCATGGCGGTCATCGCGGCCAAGCTCGCCCACCTGGTCCCGTTTTCGACGTGCGTCCTCTTCCTGCACGACGCGGCCGAAGATGTGGCACGCTGCCGGTTCGCGACCGGGCGCGGCGCAGGGGCGTTCCGGGACCTGGCCGTGCCGGCGAAGTCGGGACTCGTCGGCGAAGCGATTGCCCGCCGCGAATGCGTGGCGAATCGCAACCCGGCCGAGGATTTCTCGGCCTCCAGCCGGGACTTCTCGGACATCGGCCTTGCGTCGTCGCTCATCTGCCCGCTCGTGCTGGGCGACAGCGTAGTCGGCGCGCTCGCTCTCTATCACACGGTCGCGGATTGCTTCACCGACGATCATCGCCGCCTCGCGACGCTGGTGTCGGACCAGGTGGCCGCCGTCGTCAGCAACGCCTTGCTCTTCCAGCAGACGCAGGAGGAGTCGGTTACGGACCCGCTCACGGGCCTGCTGAACACGCGGTTCCTGTTTCCGCACCTGAGCCGGGAGATGTCGCGCGCCGGACGACTGAAGTCTCCCCTGGCGATTCTGATGCTCGACCTCGACAACATGAAGACGATCAACGACTCGTTCGGCCACCACGCGGGCGACCGTGCACTGTGCATGGTGGCGGACGTACTGCGCAGCGCCATCCGCCCGTACGACGTCTGCGTCCGCTATGGCGGCGACGAGTTCATTGTCGTGTTGTCGGACTGCGGAGCCGAGCAGGCAGAAGCGAAACGCCAGGAACTGCAGAGCGGCGTGGAATCAGCGCCCTTCCGCGTCGGCGAGGTCCTGCGCGCGCGGCTGGCGATGAGCGCCGGGGCAGCCGTGTACCCCACCGATGGCGACACCTACGACGCCTTGCTGAACGTGGCCGACACCAGGATGTACCGCGACAAGGCAGAGCGGAAGCGCAGGGACGTGCGGGAGAGGTGACCGTGCCCGCCTGACGGTCAGTATTCCTCTCGAAGGACGCGGGACGCCGGCACGGCGAGCGCGTACAGCCACGTCGGCACATCATCCACGAACGAATCCGGACCGCAGACGAGACACACGGTCGACAGGGGATCGACCAGGGACGCCAGCAGGTTGCGATCGATCCGCCGGCGGCCTCCGTCCCAGTCGTCGCCGGCGCCTCGGGTCACCGTCCGGCGCAGCCGGATCCGTCCCGCGGTGTGCAGAGCGCTCAGTTCGTCGACGTACGCGAACTCCTCAGGCGTGCGGGCGCTGTAGAGCACGTCGATGTCCGGCGGTGCGTCCCACGTGAGCGCATCCCACAACATGGCCCGCAGCGGCGCGATACCCGTGCCGCCGGCGATGAAGAGCAGGCGCCGCGCGCGGCGATGAGCGGCCAGCGTGAACGATCCGAGCGGTCCATCGACCGCGACCGCGGAGCCTCGCGCGAGGTCCCCGAGGTGACGCCCGGCCGTGCCCGTTGGATCGACCGTCACCAGGAGTTCGAGGCAACCGCTGTCGAGCGACTGTCGGGGGGAACAGGCCAGCGAGTAGGGCGTGCGGCCGGTCCCCGGAGTCGCGCCGGCCAGAATCGCCTGGCCCGCGACGAAGGGAAACAGCGTGCCGCCGAGATCGAGGCGCACGACGTTCGCCCTCAGCGACTCCCGCCGAACCTCCGCGATGTGGGTGATGAGCGTCACGATTCCGGGCCTGCTGGTAGCGAGTTCATCCCAGTTGTCAGTGGAGCTCTTGACAAATTGTGGAACAGGCCTTCAGGCCTGTTCTCGCAGGGCTGAAGCCCTGCGTCACTCAGTGCTGAAATCAGCGCCAGCCGGTAGTCAGTTGCTCCGATCTGCCGGTTACATTCCCATGGCGTGGTACCCCGCGTCCACCATCACGATCTCGCCCGTGATGGCCGAACTCTCGGGGCCCAGCAGGAAGCGCCCTGTTTCGCCGACCTCGTCGATGTCGATGTTCCGTCGCAGAGGGGAGCGATCGCGGTACACCTGAAGGATGCCGCTGAAGCCCGAGATGCCCGACGCGGCCAGCGTCTTGATCGGGCCGGCCGAGATCGCGTTGACGCGGATGTTCTGCGGGCCGAGGCCGTCGGCGAGGTAGCGCACCGACGACTCGAGCGCGGCCTTCGCGACGCCCATCACGTTGTAGTTGGTGAACACCCGCTCGGCGCCGAGGTACGTCAGCGTGAGGATGCTGCCGCCGCCGCGGGCTGCCATCATCGGCGCCGCGCCCCTGCTCAGTGCGATGAGGGAGTAGGCGCTGACATCGAGGGCCACGCGGAAGCCTTCTCGACTGGTCTCGACAAACGGGCGCGCCAGTTCCTCGCGGGGCGCGAACGCGGTGCCGTGGACGAGATAGTCGAGGCCGCCGAATTCCCGCTCGATCGTGCGGTACACCTCGGCGATCTGTTCGTCGGACGTCACGTCGCACGGCAGGATCAGCGGGCGGTCGAGTTCGGCTGCGAGTTCCTGCACGTTCTCCAGGAGACGCTCGCCCTGATAGGTCAACCCCAGCCGGGCGCCGTCGCGCGCGAGTGCCTTCGCAATCGCCCACGAGATGGAACGCTTGTTGGCGATGCCTGTGACCAGGCCGAACTTCCCCGCCAGGTGGATCATTGAATCAGCAGTCAGTGCTTCTTGGGGCCTCGGGAGGACCTGGGCCCGAAGTCATGGCGCGAGGCGGGCGGACCGCCGTGGGCGCCGCGGCCTCCCCGATTGCCGAACGTATTGCCGTCGGCAGACCCCGGTCCCTGGCCGGGCCGTCCCCCGCCGTGCCGAACGGGGCCGTGACCGGGCTTGCCGCCCATGCGGTGCTGGCCGCCAGGACCCGGCCGGAACGGCTTGCGATGGGTGGGGGCGGCCGCCCTGTGCATCGTGAACTCGGGAATCGGCCGCGTGGGCACGTCCCCTTCGATACGAGGCAGGGTCGCGCGGATCAGGCGCCGATGGAACGGACCATCGGCAGTCGGCGCATCCGGGCCGGGTTCCGCGGTCTCGCCGGCGGGTCCCTCGGTCGTGCCGGTGGCGGCTGGCGAGGCCGCCAGCGTGTCCGGTGCTCCGTGCTGGTCGCCCGGTTGAACGGCCGGCGCGGCCTCCTCGCCGTCGCTCACGACGGTCGCGGACGTCTGCGCGGGTGCGAGTGGTGGCGGCGCCACCACGGGCTTCTTCTTGCGGCTGACCGGCAGTTTTCCCTGGCGGTACTCGTGCTCGGAGTTACAGGCGCTGCATCTGACCTGGCGGACGTCGTCGCCAACCATGGCCACGATGGCGTGGTCGGTCAGTCGCCGCTCGCGCGGACAGTAGTCGTCGACGAGATCACCAACCCGAAGCTGGCGCGGAAGCATGTACAGTCCCTCGAAAAAGAACAGGTGGGCGGGGGTTGTCGTAGGACGATTGATTCTAGCAAAGCCTGGCAGGGCAAGCAAATCCGCTCAGCCGACGGCCCGTTCGCCTACTTCCCCGCCTGCGTCAGCCACAGCACGACTTCCGCCAGCGCCGCCGCGACGGCGTCCGGGTTCGTGGACTGGGGCGTACGCTTCGCCGCGACCGAGGCGGCCGGCGTGATCGCGCCGATCACGTCAGGCCCGAACCTGTCGCTGAAGCGTTGCCACTCCTCGAGGGACAGCGACGAGAAGTCGCGGCCGGCTGAGACCAGGAACCGGACCATTGCGCCGACAATCGCGTGGGCCTCCCGGAACGGCACGTTGCGCGCAACGAGATAGTCGGCCACATCGGTCGCGAGGAGAACGCCCGAGGCGGCGAGGGCCGCGCGGTCCGCATGCAAGCGCAGTCCTGCGACAACAGGCGCGGTGGCGTCGAGCGATGCCGCCAGCGTGGCCTCGGCCTCGAAGACCGCCTCCTTGTCTTCCTGCAGGTCCCGGTTGTACCCGCTCGGCAGCCCCTTCATCGTCGTCAGCCACCCCACCAGGCGGCCGACCACGCGTCCGGACTTGCCGCGCGCGAGCTCCATCGGGTCGGGGTTCTTCTTCTGCGGCATCAGGCTGCTGCCCGTGGCGAAGCGGTCAGGCAATTCGAAGAACCCGAATTCCTCGGACGTGAAGATGATGACGTCTTCGGCCAGCCGGCTCAGGTGCACCATCGTGAGCGAGCAGGCATAGAGAAACGTCGCCACGAAATCGCGGTCAGACGATGCGTCCAGGCTGTTGGCGACGACGCGCGAGAAGCCGAGCCGATCGGCCAGCGCGCGGGTGTCGACGGCGTACGTCGTGCCGGCAATCGCCCCCGACCCGAGCGGCATCGCGTCCGCTTCGTCCATCGCTCGGACGAATCGATCGTAGTCGCGGCGGAACGCCGCGGCATGGGCGAGGAAGAAGTGCGCGGCCAGAATCGGCTGCGCGCGGCGCAGGTGCGTATAGGACGGCAGCACCGCGCCGCCGCAGATCCCGGCCTGGTGCGCGAGCGCCGCGACGAGGCGGCCGACGCGCGCCATGAGCTGGGCGATGTGCGTCTTCAGGTAGAGACGCAGGTCGAGCGACACCTGCTCGTTGCGGGAGCGCCCGGTGTGCAGGCGCTTGCCGGCGTCACCGATGCGCTCGACGAGCTGGCGTTCGACAAACGCGTGGATGTCCTCGTCCGGCCCGTTGACGAAGGCCGGGTCGCGCCGCCCGGCCTCGAGGATCGCCGCAAGTCCCGCGGCTATCGCCGCCGCGTCGGCCTCGGAGATGGCGCCCGCCCGGGCAATCGCCTCGGCCCACGCCAGGCTGCCGGTCACGTCTTCCTCGAAGAGCTGGCGATCGAATCCCAGCGACACGCCGTACGAAAAGACGGACGGGTCGGGTTCCTCGTCGAAACGCCCGGACCAGAGATGCGGCATCAGGTGGCCTTCTTCATGTTGGGCTGGCCGTCGGCGAGGCCCCACTTGCGGGCCACGGTCTCGATCGGCAGGCCGGTAATCGTGATGAAGCCCGGCGCAGCGGCGTGGTCGAACGCGTCGTCCTCCCCGTAGGTGGCGAGCGCGCGATCGTAGAGCGTGAAGGGCGAGGTGCGCCCGACGACGGCGGCTGAGCCTTTGAACAGCTTGACCCGGATCGTCCCCGTCACGCGCTCCTGGACCTTCTTGATGAAGGCGTCCATGGCCTCGCGCACCGGCGAGTACCACGCGCCCTTGTACACCATGTCGGCGTAGGCGAGCGCCATCTCCTGCTTCATGCGCAGCAGGTCGCGCGGACTGACGAAGTTCTCGAGTTCCTGGTGCGCCAGGTGGAGCACGACCGCGGCGGGCGCCTCGTAGATCTCGCGGGTCTTGATGCCCACGATGCGGTTCTCGACCATGTCGATCCGGCCCACGCCATGCGCGCCCGCGATCGTACCCGCGCTGGCGATGAGTTCCGGGAACGACATCGTCACGCCGTTGATCGCGACGGGCACACCGGTCTCGAACTTCAGGTCGACATAGGCAGCCTCGTTCGGACAGTCGGCCGGGTTCTTCGTCAGCGTGTAGATGTCGGCTGGCGGCTCGACCCACGGGTCCTCGAGCACGCCGCACCCGATGGAGCGCCCCCACATGTTGACGTCGACGTTGTACGGGCTGGAGGCCCTGGCGGGCACCGGCACGCCGTGCGCGCGGGCGTACGCG
>JAPKZP010000014.1 GCA_026393735.1 Acidobacteriota bacterium | reverse complement strand
CTATCTACATGCGCGGCGAGAAGGACGGCGTCGTCGCGGAAATCGCCCTGCAGTGGAACGACGGGTACTCGGAGACGCTGTACTCGTTCGCGAACAACATCAACACTCACGAAGGCGGCACGCACCTCTCGGGGTTCCGCGCCGCGCTCACGCGGTCGGTCAACTTCTACGCATCGAAGAACAACCTCGCGAAGGACGCGGGCGAGGGGGTGGGCGGCGACGACATCCGCGAAGGCCTCACCGCCGTCATCAGCGTCAAGATCCCGCGGCCGCAGTTCGAGGGCCAGACGAAGACCAAGCTCGGCAACACCGAGGTCAAGGGCATCGTCGAGGCCATCGTCAACGACAAGCTGAGCGCGTTCCTCGAAGAGAACCCCGCGGTGTCGAAGCGGATCATCTCGAAGGCCGTGGACGCGGCCCGCGCGCGCGAGGCGGCCCGCAAGGCGCGCGACCTGGTGCGGCGCAAGGGCGCCCTCGACAACAGCGCGCTGCCGGGCAAGCTGGCGGACTGCCAGGAACGCGACCCGGCCCAGTGCGAGATCTACATCGTCGAAGGCGAGTCGGCCGGCGGGTCGGCGAAGCAGGGTCGAGACCGGAAGTTCCAGGCCATTCTGCCGATCAAGGGCAAGATCCTGAACGTCGAGAAGGCGCGCTTCGATCGCATGATCGGCAGCGAGGAAATCCGCACGATGATCGCGGCCCTCGGCTGCGGCATCGGCGCCGAGGACTTCGACATCGAGAAACTGCGGTACCACCGCGTCATCATCATGACCGACGCGGACGTGGACGGCTCGCACATCCGCACGCTGCTGCTCACGTTCTTCTACCGCCAGCTGCCCGAGCTCATCAACCGCGGCCACATCTTCATCGCGCAGCCGCCCCTGTATCGCGCGAAGCGCGGCAAGGCGGAAACCTACATCAAAGACGATCGCGAGCTGGACGCGTTCCTGATCCGGCGCGGCGTCGAGCACCGCGAGGTGCGCTTCGGCGACCGGGGCGCCAGCGTGCGCGGACCCGAGCTCGAGAAGCGGCTGCAGAAGCTCATCGCGTTCGGCCGGCAGATGCAGGCGGCGGCGCGGCGCGGGTTCTCGCGCGCCGTGCTGATGACGCTGCTGGAGCGCGACGCGCGCGACCGGACGTTCTTCGCGGACCGCGCGCGCGTCGAGGCGCTGGCCGCGGCGCTCACGACGGACACGCGCACGGCCACGCTCAGGGTCGACGAAGAGCACAACCTCTTCAACCTCCACATCGAGGACCGCAACGGCGGCGGCTACGCGCGCAGCTTCACCATCGGCGCGGAAACCGTGCTCACGGGCGACTTCCGATCGGTCGCGGCCACGTATCGCGACATCAAGGATCTGGCGTGGCCGGCGATCGTCGTGACCCGGGCTTCGGCGGGCGAGACAGACGCCAGCGACGACGAAGCCGGGAAACCCCTCGACGCGGCCTCCGCGGACGCAGGCCTCGCACAGGACGCGAGTGACGCGCAGGACGCGGGCCGAAGCGCGAAGCGCCCCGCGGGCGCCGACGTCACCGTGACCACCGCCGAAGAACTTGTCGAGTTCTTCATTGGCGCCGGCAAGAAGGGCGTGGCGATCAACCGCTACAAGGGTCTCGGCGAAATGAACCCGGATCAGCTCTGGGCGACGACCATGAACCCGGATTCGCGGACGCTGCTGCAGGTGAAGGCCGAAGACCACACCGAGGCCGACCAGATGTTCACCACGCTGATGGGGGACCAGGTCGAACCGCGCCGGAAGTTCATCGAAGACAACGCGCTCGACGTGAAAAACCTGGATATCTGACGTTGATGGACACCGCCACCCGAATTCCCGTCGCCATCGAAGACGAGATGAAGCGCTCGTACCTGGATTACGCCATGAGCGTCATCATCGGGAGAGCGCTGCCCGACATCCGTGACGGCCTCAAGCCGTCGCACCGGCGCGTGCTGTACGGCATGCGCGAGATGGGCCTCGCGTCGAACCGCGCCTACCGCAAGTGCGCCAAAATCGTCGGCGAGGTGATGGGCAACTACC
Organism: Acidobacteriota bacterium; assembly: GCA_026393735.1. Lineage (GTDB taxonomy): Bacteria > Acidobacteriota > Vicinamibacteria > Vicinamibacterales > JAKQTR01 > JAKQTR01. Next base: position 15,936 of record JAPKZP010000014.1, on the reverse strand, counting down.
ATCCCCACGGCGACAGCGCCATCTACGACACGCTGGTCCGCATGGCGCAGGACTTCAACCTGCGCTACCCCCTGACGGACGGACAGGGCAACTTCGGATCGATCGACGGCGACCCGCCGGCGGCCATGCGGTACACCGAGGCGCGGCTGCAGGCGCTCTCGGACGAGATGATGGTCGACCTCGACAAGGACACGGTCGACTTCGTCCCGAACTACGACGAAACCACGACCGAGCCCACGGTGCTGCCGGCGCCGTTCCCGAACCTGCTGGTCAACGGCTCGGCGGGCATCGCCGTCGGCATGGCCACGAACATCCCGCCGCACAATCTCGGCGAGGTCGTGGACTGCGTCATCTGGGCGATCGAACATCCCGAGGCCAGCCAGGACCAGAAGCTCTCGGCGATGTGGCGCATCCTGCCCGGCCCGGATTTCCCGACGGGCGGCATCATTGTCGGCCGCGCCGGAATCGCCCAGGCCTACCGCTCGGGCCGCGGCTCGATCGTCATCCGCGCAAAGACGGAGCTGGAAGCCTCAAAGCGAGGCGACAAGACCTCCATCATCGTCACCGAGATTCCGTACCAGGTGAACAAGGCGCGGCTCATCGAGAAGATCGCCGAACTGGTGCGCGAGAAGACGATTGAGGGCATATCGGACCTGCGCGACGAATCCGACCGCGATGGCATGCGCATCGTGATCGAGCTGAAGCGCGGGGAAGTGCCGGACGTCGTCCTGAACAACCTCTACAAGCATACGCAGCTGCAATCGTCGTTCGGCGTCATCATGCTCGCCATCGTGGGCGGGCGTCCGCAGGTGCTGCCGCTCGTCGATTTCATCGACCACTTCGTGGACTTCCGCCGCGACGTCGTGCGCCGGCGCACCGCGTTCGAGTTGCGCAAGGCCGAGGCCCGGGCCCACATCCTGGAAGGCCTCAAGATCGCCCTCGACAACCTGGATGCGGTCATCAGGCTCATCCGCGCATCACGCAATCCGGGCGAGGCGCGTGAAGGGCTGATGTCGAACTTCGGCCTCAGCCAGCTCCAGGCCCAGGCCATCCTCGACATGCAGCTGCAGCGGCTGACGGGCCTCGAGCGCCAGAAGATCGAGGAAGAACTCGTCGACGTGCTCAAGACGATCGAGCGCCTGCGCGCGATCCTCGCCAGCGACCGGCTGCTGCTCGACATCGTGACCGCCGAGCTGCGGGCCGTCCGCGGGCGGTTCGCCGACGCACGCCGCACAACGATCACGGACGAGAGCGGGGAGTTCCGGATCGAGGACCTGATCGCCGACGAAGACATGGCGATCACCGTCACGAGCACCGGCTACGTCAAGCGCACGGCCGTGACCAGCTACCGGAACCAGCAGCGTGGCGGCAAAGGCCGCATCGGCATGCGGTTCCGCGACGAGGACTTCGTCAACCACCTCTTCATCGCCTCGACGCATGCCTACGTCATGGTGTTCTCCGACCGCGGCCGGGCGTACTGGCTCAAGGTTCACGAGATCCCGGACGTCGGCCCCGACGGCAAGGGCAAGGCCATCGCCAACCTGGTCTCCATGGCGGAAGGCGAGCGGATTGCCGCCCTGCTGGCCGTCAAGGCGTTCGAGGAGGACAAGTTCGTGTTCATGGGCACCCGGAAGGGGGTTGTCAAGAAGACGCCCCTCACGGCCTACCAGAACCCCAGAGCCGGGGGCATCATCGCCATGGGGGTCGAGGACGACGACGCGGTGATCGCCGTGCAGACGACGGACGGGACCGGGGAGATCTTCCTGGGAACCCGCGACGGGATGGCCATCCGGTTCCCCGAAACCGACGTTCGGCCGATGGGGCGGACGGCCTATGGGGTCCGCGGCATCAGCCTCCGGGAAGGCGACAGCGTCGTCGCCATGGAAGTGGCGCAGGCCGGGGGCGGCGGGACGGTCATGACGGTCTGCGAGAACGGCTACGGGAAGCGGACCGAGCTTGACGAATACCGCGTGCAATCCAGAGGCGGAGTGGGTATCATCTCCATCCACACGACCGACCGGAACGGCCGGGTCGTCGGAATTGCGTACGTGCGCGGCGAAGACGAGTTGATGCTCATTACGCAGCTCGGCAAGGTGCTGCGGATGCCGACGAGCGGCATCCGTGCTATCGGGCGGGCGACGCAAGGCGTGCGGCTGATAGAAATCGAAGCAGAGGATCGCGTGGTGTCGGTTGCGCGACTGGCGGAGCGCGAAGACGAAACTCCAATCGGTGAGTAGAGGAGGGTGCATGTCCCGGCCTAATTCCAAGCTGTGGTTGATCGTGTCGGTCCTGTTGCTGGCTGTCATCGCCGTGGCGTGCGGTGGTGGGGAGGAGAAGACCCTCCTCAACAAGTACTTCATGGCGTCGAAGATGAACGACAATCTGACCCTCGCGAATATCGCGACCGTCTCCTTCGACCCGAAGGCCGACGGGCAGATGCAGACGTTCAGCATCGTGTCGGTCAGCGAGCCCACGCGCGAGCCGCTCACGGTGAAAGAGCTGGACGCGGAACTCAAGAAGGTTGCGGCTGAGGAGAAGACCTTCTCCGAGACGAAGATGAAGTACCAGGACGACCACTCGGCCGAGATCGAGCGCATCGTCAAGGCCGAGCAGAAGAATCAGCCGGTCAAGGGCAAGGACGCCGAGATCCAGAAGGAATGGACGAAGTTCCGCGACGACGCGAAGGTGTGGTCGGGGAAGCTGTCCGACGCCCGCAAGAAGGCGAACGCCGGCCGTCCGATCATCGAGATCAGCATCCAGGATCAGCGCAACCCGATTGACATCGTGGCGTTCGACGGCGAGATCCTCACCAAGGTCGTGACGATCGAAGGCAAGGTCAAGCCGGAGACGGGCGACGCGGTGACGAAGAAGTTCGCGTTGACGCTGCAGCAGGTCATCCTGAAGAACGTGAATGGCAAGGACCGTGAAGGTCGCTGGGTCATCACGGATCGCAAGGACGTGCAGTAGTTTCATCGGGTAGCCAGTAGTCAGCATCCACCAGAAGAAGCTCGAGCCGGCGGTATCTGACGGCTCCGCCTCTTCCTTGGGTGCTGGCTACTGGCTACCAATTCCCCGGGAACCCTGAGGCCAAAGCCTCCGGGCTACGATCGGCGGGCGGCTCGGCGGGCGGCGACGCCAACGCTCAGGCCGGTTCCAGCCGCGCGAATTTCGCCAGCAGCCGCTTGGCGCCCACGCTGGCAAAGCGCACCGTCACCTTCACGTCGTCGCCGTGAGCCTCGAGGCCCAGGATGGTGCCGACCCCGAACTGCGGGTGCTTGACGCGCATCCCGAGCTTCATGCCTCCGCCCGACCCCGACTGATCCTCGTCCTCGTAGTGGTAGCCCGCGCCGGACTCGCGCGTCTGCGCAGGGCGTGAGCGGCGGAACGGCGAGTCGTCGCGGCCGGCGCCGTAGCGGCTGGCCCCGTAGCCGTTCCTCGCGCCGCGCCTGAACGCGGCGCCAGGGTCGGAGGCCCCGCCGTAGCCGACAAAGTCGTAGCGCTGCAGGAGCTCGGCGGGAATCTCGTCGAGGAAGCGGGACGGCTCCGACGCACGGTACTCGCCGAACACCCGGCGCCGGTTCGCGCTGGTGAGGAAGAGCTGCCGGCGTGCGCGCGTCATGCCGACGTAGCACAGCCGCCGCTCTTCCTCGAGCGTCTCGTCGTCCTCGGACGAACGCGAGTGGGGGAAGAGCCCTTCCTCGAGGCCCGCGATGATCACGACGGGGAACTCCAGCCCTTTGGCGGCGTGCAGCGTCATCAGCAGCACGCGGGCGTCGGCGGCGCCGGCGGACTCGTCGGCCTCGGAGAGGAGCGACAGGCGATCGACAAACGCGGCAAGGGACGGCTCGGGCTCGCGGGCCTCGTACTCCCTGGCGGCGGACACCAGTTCGGCGAGGTTCTCGACGCGCCCCTGGGCCTCCTCGCTGCGCTCCTCGCGCAGATCCTGCAGGTAGCCCGACTGGTCGAGCACCTTGGCGATGGCGACGGAGGCCGTTTCGCGGCGGACCATGTCAGCGAGCGACAGCATCATGTCGCGGAACGCCGCCAGAGAAGCCGCCGCGCGGCTCGGATACCGTTTCGCATCCAGGCCGACGAGCATCGCCGTCCAGAGCGATCGCGGCAACACCTCGCCCCCGCGGGGGACGTCGAAGAGCGGAGAGTCCGCCTTCTGCCTTCTGTCCTCGGCCTTCGCGCTCCTGACCACGCCGGCCAGGTCGTCGCGGGCAGCCTCGACCGCGTCCAGGACGCCCTTGCCGATGCCGCGCGCGGGCACGTTGATGATGCGCCGAAGGCTCACGTCGTCGTGGGGGTTGAGCAGGAGCTTCAGGTACGCGAGCGCATCCTTGATCTCCTTGCGCTCGTAGAACCGCACGCCGCCGATGATGCGGTACACCAGGTTCTCCCGGCGCAGGGCGTCTTCCAGGGCGCGCGACTGGGCATTGGTCCGGTAAAGGATGGCCGCGACAGCCTCGACGTCCTCTGCGAGCGCCCGGCGCGCGGTCTTGGCGACGAAATCGCCCTCCTCGATCTCGTCTGCGCAGCGGGCGTAGACGATCTGGTCGCCGCCCGCACGATCGGTCCAGAGACGCTTCTCTTTGCGGTTGAGGTTGTTGCGGATGACGGCGGACGCAGCGTCGAGGATCACCTGGGTCGACCGATAGTTGCGCTCCAGGCGGACCACCTTGGCCTCGGGGAAATCCTGCTCGAAGTCGAGGATGTTGCGGATGTCGGCTCCGCGCCACGCGTAGATCGACTGGTCCGGATCGCCCACCACGGTGAGGTTCCGGTGGTGTTCGGCGAGCCGCCGCATCAGCAGGTACTGCGGGCGGTTGGTGTCCTGGTACTCGTCCACCATCACGAACCGGAAGCGCTGGCTGTAGTAATGACGCACCGTCTCGACGGTTTCGAACAGCTCCACCGTCTTCAGCAGCAGGTCGTCGAAGTCAAGTGCGCCGCTGGCGGCCAGGCGTTTCGTGTACTCGTCGTACACGCGCGCCACGACGTCGTCGCGGTAGTTCGTCCGCTTCGCCAGCATGACGGCCGGCGACTCCATCCGGTTCTTCGCCTGGCTGATGCGCGAGAGGGCCACCCGCGGAGGCAGAAAACTGTCGTCCACCTGCTGTTCGCGAAGCAGTTGCTTCACCGCGGCAAGCTGATCGGACGAGTCGTAGATCACGAAGTCGCGCGACAGGCCGATGTGCGGGGCCTCGCGCCGAAGCAGGCGAGCGCAGAGGGCGTGAAACGTGGACATCCACAGCCCGCGGCCGTCGGCGCCGAGCAGCGTTTCGACGCGCTCCCGCATCTCCTCGGCAGCCTTGTTCGTGAAGGTGACGGCAAGCACGCTCGCGGGATCGGCCTGACCGCTGCCCACGAGGTACGCGACCCGGTACGCGATGACGCGCGTCTTCCCGGAGCCTGCGCCAGCGAGGATCAGCAGCGGGCCGGCGGTGTACAGCACGGCCTCGCGCTGTTCCGGGTTCAGGGATTCAAGGAAGTCCACTACTCTACGGTAACACTCTTCGCCAGATTCCTCGGCTGGTCGACGTCTGCGCCTCGGCGGATCGCGATGTGATAGGCCAGCAGCTGCAGCGGGACGACGAACACCACGGGCGAGAGCAGGTGGTGCACCGTCGGGAGGGACAACAGGAAGTCCGTCGACGGATTCAGCAACTCGCGAATGCCTTCGTCTCCGCCGCTGGTGATCGCGACGACAGAGGCCCCGCGCGCCTTGGCCTCCTGGATGTTGCCCAGCATCTTCTCGAACACGTGATCGCGAGGACAGAGGGCCACGACAGGCAGGTTCTCGTCGATGAGCGCGATCGGTCCGTGTTTCATCTCGCCGGCGGGATAGCCCTCGGCGTGGATGTACGAGATTTCCTTCAGCTTGAGCGCGCCCTCCAGCGCGATGGGGTAGTTGATGCCGCGCCCGAGATACAGGAAGTCGTTCCGCTGGTGGAAACTCCTCGCGATCTCCTCGACGCCCGCCGACGCTTTCAGCGTCCACCCGAGAATCTGCGGCAGCGAGAGGAGGCCTTCAAGATGCACGCGGGCCTCGGCAGGCGAGAGCGTCTGCCGGGCCTGCGAGAGGTACAGCGCCAGCAGGTACAGCGCGACGAGCTGCGAGGTGAACGCCTTCGTCGACGCGACGCCGATCTCCGGCCCGGCGTGCGTGTAGATCGTGCCGTCGCTCTCCCGCGTGGCCATGCTGCCGACCACGTTGCAGATTGCGATGCTGCGGGCGCCCTTGCGCTTCGCCTCGCGCAAGGCGGCCAGCGTGTCTGCCGTCTCGCCCGACTGCGTAATCACCACGACGAGACAGCGGTCGTTCACGACCGGGTTCCGGTAGCGATACTCGGAGCCATAGTCGACTTCTACGGGGACCTTCGCGAGTTCCTCGACAAGAAACTTCCCGACAAGACCCGCGTGCCACGACGTGCCGCATGCGAGCATCACGACCTTGTCGATGCCCGCCAGCTGCGCGTCCGTCAGGTTCAGCTCGTCCAGGAACACGCGGCCCGTCTCGACAGAGACCCGCCCGAGCACCGTGTCGCGCACCGCGGCCGGCTGCTCGAAGATCTCCTTGAGCATGAAGTGCTTGTAGCCGGCCTTTTCCGCCTGAATCGGATCCCACAGCACGCGCTGCGGCGTGCGCGTGAGCATCGTGCCGTCGAAGCGGGTGAACACCACGCCCGCGGGCGTGATGACCGCCATCTCCTCGTCGGCCAGGAACACGACGTCGCGCGTGTGGCCCAGGATCGCGGGGATGTCGGACGCCACGAAGTACTCGTCCGTCCCCAGTCCGACGACGAGCGGCGGGCCGTTGCGCGCGGCCACGAGCTTGTCGGGATCGTCGGCCGAGATCAGCACCAGCGCGTACATGCCGCGCAGCCGCTTCAGCGCCGCGCGCAGGGCGTCTTCCAGGGCCACGCCGCCCCGGCTCTCGCGCTCGACAAGGTGCGCCACGACCTCGGTGTCCGTCTCCGTGACGAACGTGTGCCCGTCGCGCAGCAGCTCCTGCTTCAGCTCCAGGTAGTTCTCGATGATGCCGTTGTGCACAACGACGATGCGGCCGGTGCAGTCGCGGTGCGGATGGGCGTTCTCTTCCGTCGGGCGCCCGTGCGTGGCCCAGCGCGTGTGGCCGAGGCCGTAGTCGCCGTCGATCGGGTCGGCCTTGATGGCCTCCTCGAGGCGCGCCAGCTTGCCCGCACTTCGGCGCATCTCGATTGCGCCGTTCCTGACGACCGCCACGCCCGCCGAGTCGTAGCCGCGGTACTCGAGGCGCCGCAGTCCCTCGATGAGCACCGGGAGAACGGGCTTGGGCCCAAGATAGCCGACAATTCCACACATAGAAGTCGTCCTGTCAGCACTATCGGTTTCAAGACCGATGTGGTGCAGGGCTTCAGCCCTGCGAGAACCGGCCGGCCTTCGACCTACTGCCGCGACTTCTTCTTCCGCGCGACCCAGTCGAGGATGTTCCGCTGTTTTCCGCGCGCGATGCCGAGCGCCCCCGGGGGCACATCGTCGGTGATCGTCGAGCCCGCCGCGACGTAGGCGCCCGCGCCCACGGTGACCGGAGCGACAAGCTGCGAGTCGCTGCCGATGAAGGCGCCGTCCTCGATGGTCGTCGGGTGCTTCGTCACGCCGTCGTAGTTGCACGTGATCGTGCCGGCGCCGATGTTCACGCCAGCGCCAAGCGTGGCATCGCCGAGATAGGCGAGGTGGTTGGCCTTCGAGCCCTCGCCCATCACGGTCTTCTTCAACTCGACGAAATTGCCGACATGACAGCCGTCCTTCATGTGCGAAGCCGGCCGCAGGTGCGCGAACGGCCCCACGCGCCCTCCGTCGTCGATCCGCGATTCGACGATGACGCAGGAGTCGTTGATGAGGACGTTGTCGCCGACGGTGGAGTCGGTGATGCGGACCCACGAGCGGATGCGGCAGTTGGCGCCGATGCACGTGCGCCCCTCGAGGGTCACGCCGGGATGAAGGATCGTGCCGGCGCCGATCGTCACGTCCGCGTCGATGAACGTCGTCGCCGGGTCCTGCAGCGTGACGCCGCCCGCGCGAAGAGCGTCAAGGCGCGCGAAATCGACCATCGTGTCTCCCGTCCGAGAAACAAGCAGGTTAGCGGGCCGCCTTCGGTCGCGGCGCCGCGCGCTTGTCCTTGCGGGGCGCGGCCGGCGGCGCCGAGAGAAGCGTCCTGAACTCGTCGGTCTGGCGAAGCGCATCGAGGTCGGCTTCCTTGCGGACCAGTTCACGGGTGTCAGGGTTCAGCTCGACCGCGCGCGTGATGTGCGAGAGCGCGCCCTGCGCCTCGCCCTTGATGGAGAGCGCGACGCCAAGCATGTACTCGGCGGAGTCGTTGTTGCGATCCTGCTGGAGCGCGGCGTTGAGCAGCGCGATCGCCCGGTCGAGCGCGCCGGCATTGATCGCCAGCGTCGCGGCGTAGACCTGCTCCTCCGGCGTTTTCGGCGTGGCGTCGAGCGGCGTGAGGTGCCGCTCGCACACGCGGATGTAGAGTTGCGCGCGCTCGTGCAGTTCCTTCTCTTCGGGGAACTGCGCAATCACGGCCTTGAGCACGTCGGACGCATCGCGGTACCGCTTCGCCTGCAGGGCGTGCATGCCGCGCTCGTACATGGCGACCGCGTCGGCGTACGTGCTCCGGCGGGGAGGCGCCGCTGGCTGTGCGGCCCTGGCGCCAGCGCGCCCCGCAGCGGCCGCAGCCGGCTTCACGGGCTTGCCAGTCTTGGCCGACTTCTGTGGGGCCTTGACCGGCTTCTTCGCGGCCTTGGCGGGCCGCGCCGGGGCCTTGTGTGATTTCTTGACGGCGGGGCGCGCCTGGGCCTTCTTGGCCGGAGCCGAGCTTTTCGCCTTCTTCGCGGGAGAGGGCCGGGAGTTGCTGCGCCGAAGCTTCGCCATGAATGTGCTCCTATGGCGTACGAAGTGCCGAACCGAGCGGCCAGAAACGCGCTAAGTGGCGCTACGTTAGCAAAATGGCGCTGAAAGGGTCAAGAACGACGGGCACGATCGATGGCGGCGAATACCTCGCGAGACCGGAGACCGTGCCGGGCGGCCAGTTCGTTCAGCGCGTCTCTTCGGCCAAGCCCAGATTCTGTTAAATGACCGAATTCTGTAAGTAATTGATTATCAGTTGTTTGTGAGGTGTCTATTGGATCGCCTTCGGCCATGCCTGCGATCACGATGGTGAATTCGCCCCGCGGGTCGGACAACTGCTCGAGGACGACAGAAATAGGGCTTCTGACCAATTCCTCGTGCAACTTGGTCAACTCGCGTCCAATGGCGACCTGTCGGTCGCCGAGGATGCGGAACGCATCAGTCAATGTTTCGCGGATGCGATGCGGGGCCTCGAAGACCACGAGGGTCCGCCGTTCCTGGCGCAGCGCCTCGAGCCATGCCGCCCGAGCCTTCGGTTTCGGCGGGGGGAATCCCGCGAACACGAAGCTGTCGGTTGGCAGCCCTGACGCAACAAGGGCGGCCATCACGGCGCTTGCGCCCGGGATGGCCTCGACGCGAATGCGCGCATCGATCGCGGCCTTTGTCAGCCGGTACCCAGGATCCGAAATGGACGGCGTTCCGGCGTCCGTCACGAGCGCGATGCGCGCGCCGGCCCTGAGCCGGTCCACGAGGGCCGGGACCTTTTCGTGCTCGTTGTGCTCGTGCAGGCTGGTCGTCGGCGTGCGGATGTCGTAGTGATGCAGCAACTTTCCGGTGTGACGCGTGTCCTCTGCGGCCACGAGATCCGCTTCGCGGAGCACCCGCAGGGCCCGGAGCGAGATGTCCTCCAGGTTGCCGATGGGGGTTGCGACCAGAAAGAGCGTGCCTGCTGCGGTTTCGGACATTGCCAGCCAAGTTTATTGTACCATTGAGGTTTTGGGCGGACCGACCCGTCTGCCGGCCCGCAACGTCATGACCCCAAGCACGCTGCACCAGTGCCCATGATTGCTTCGGAACCGCTTCATCATTTCGTCGACGACTACCTGTCGTATTCGTACGAAACCAACCCGACCGCGGCCACATTCGACGGCGTCCACCAGTACGACGACCTGCTCGAGGACTTCAGCCGCTCCGCCATCGACGCACAGATTCAGTCGCTGGCCGGAATGGCGCGCCGTCTTGCGTCGATCGCGACCGACTCGCTGACGGCGATCGAGAAGATCGAGCGGCCGATGGTGGCGGCGCACATCCAGGGCCGCCTGCACGACCTCGAGAAGCTGCGGTTCTGGGAGCGCAACCCCCAGGTGTATGGCGAGATCCTCGGCGCGAGCCTGGCGGCGCAGGCCCTGTTCGACTATGCGCCGGCCGCCGAACGCGCGCGCCGCGTGCTGTCGAAACTTCGCCAGGCGCCCCGCCTGATCCAGGCCGCCCGCGACAACGTAAAGGACCCACCGGGCATCTTCGTCAAGAGCGGGCTCGAGACGCTCCGCGGGACGCTGCGGTTCATCGAGACAGACCTGCCGCGCGCGTTTTCCGATGTGGACGACATGAGCCTGCTCGGCGATCTGGCGGACGCCCAGACGGAAGCCATCGGCGCGCTCAAGGGCTACATGGCGTACCTCGAGACGGACCTCGCGCCGAAAGCGCGCGCGTCGTTCCGCTTGGGCGCGGATCGCTTCGCCACCAAGCTGCGCTTCGAAGAAGGCCTCGAGATCCCGCTTGCGCGCCTGCTCGACATCGGCCTGCGCGAACTCAGCACGGTCCAGGAGGAGTTCCGGCGCGTGGCCGGCAAGCTCGGGCCTGGCGATCCCATCGAGACCTGGCGAAGGGTCAAAGCGGAGCGGGCCCCGGTGGACGGCGTCGTCAACACGGCCCGTGCGCAGATCGAGCGCCTCGCACAGTTCATCGAGCGCCGGGACCTGGTGTCGCTGCCGGCGGGCGAACCCGTGGTCGTCGCGCCGACGCCGGACTTCTTCCGGTGGACGTTCGCGAGCATGTGGACACCCGGACCGTTCGAGGCGCGGCCGTCACGCGCCTACTACTACCTGACCGACGTCGACCAGTCTTGGTCCGCGGATCGGAAGCAGGACCACCTGCGCGACCTGAACGAGCCGACGCTGTGGTCGATTTCGATGCACGAGGCCTGTCCGGGGCATTTCGTGCATTTCCAGCATCTCCGCCACGTCGAGTCGAAGGCGCGCAAGTCGCTGATGATGGCGTCGGCGTCCATGATCGAAGGGTGGGCGCACTACTGCGAACACATGATCGTCGAGGCCGGCTTCGAGAAGCAGGACCCGACGATTCGGCTCGGCCAGCTCGCGGAGTCCCTGATCCGGATCGCGCGCCTCATCGTGGCCATCCGCCTGCACGCCGAAGATCTCTCGGTGGAGCAGGGCGTGCGGTTCTTCAAAGACGAGGCGTTCCTCGAGGAGGGAACCGCCCGGCGCGAAGCCGAGCGCGGCACCTTCGACCCGACCTACGTCGTCTATACGGCAGGCAAGCTGATGCTGCTGAAGCTGCGCGAGGACTACAAGGCCCTGATGGGCGCCAAGTACTCGCTGAAGACGTTCCACGACACGCTGCTGCAGAACGGCGTGGCGACGTTCCCTGTGCACCGCCAGCTCATGCTCGGCGACAACCCCGGGCCGGCGATCGAGTAGACCGATGCCACTATACGAATACGAATGCGGCGCGTGCGGACACCGGTTCGAGGTGATCCGGCGGTTTTCGGATCCACCGCTCGAGATCTGCACCAGGTGCGGAAAGGGTCCGGTCCTCAAGCTGCTCTCCGCGCCCGCCATCCAGTTCAAGGGAACCGGCTGGTACGTGACCGACTACGCCGGCAAGAAGAGCGACGGAAGCCCGAGATCAACGACCGAGTCCTCGTCCAGCTCCGACTCGAGCAGTTCAACAGCCTCGACCACGACGTCGTCTTCCGACTCGTCGTCGGGGTCGAACTCCTCCTCCGAATCGAGCGGGTCCTCAGGCGCGACCGGTTCATCCGGGTCGAGCAGCTCTTCGGGGTCGACCGGATCGTCAGGATCGGGCGGATCCTCGGGTTCCGGCAGTTCGTCGGGATCATCCGGCTCGAGCAGCTCGTCCGGGTCATCCGACAAGAAATAGCTGGAACTTACAGCTTGAGGGTACGAAGGTAGTCGGCGAACGGGCCGGCGAGGTCCTCGCGCTTGAGTGCGAAGTACACCACCGCCTTCAGATAGCCCAGCTTGTTGCCCGTGTCGTGCCGGACGCCCTTGATTTCGTAGGCATGGATCGGGCGCTTCTGCAGCAGCCGCCGGATGCCGTTGGTCAGCTGAATCTCACCGGTTCGATCCTCGGCTGTGATCGCCAGTTCCTCGAAGATATCCGGCGTCAGGATGTAGCGGCCGATAATCGCGAGGTTTGACGGCGCATCCGCGCGCTTCGGCTTTTCCACCAGGTCGCGCACCTTGTAGATGCCGTCGGTCTCGCTCTCGATATCGACGATGCCGTAGGACGACACCGCGTCCCAGGGCACGCGCTCGACCGCCAGGACCGGGCCCTGCACGCGATTGAAGACCTCCACCATCTGCGCCAGGCCGGGCGGCGCCGCGTCCACCACGTCGTCGGCCAGCACCACGGCGAACGGCTCGGGGCCGACGAGTTCGCGGGTCACTAGTACAGCATGTCCCAGGCCGAGCGCCTCGCCCTGGCGCACGTACGACACCTGGATCAGGTTGGAGATCCGCCGGATTTCCTCGAGGAGGTCGCTCTTCTTGCGCGCCTCGAGGAACGTCTCGAGCTCCACCGACACGTCGAAATGGTCCTCGATCGCGTTCTTGCCGCGTCCCGTCACGATGATGATGTTGTCGATGCCGGACGCGACGGCTTCTTCGACGCCGTACTGGATGATGGGCTTGTCGACGAGTGGCAGCATCTCCTTCGGCTGGGCCTTCGTCGCCGGAAGAAACCTCGTACCGAGGCCGGCCGCCGGGAATACCGCCTTCCGCACCTTCGCCGTCATTGCCATCAATCAGCCCCCAGATTGGTGATCGTATCGCAGCCCGCCGCCTTTGGATATACGATCTCACCCATGCTCGATCCGACATTCGTTCGCGACCATCTCGACATCGTCCGCGAGAAGCTCTCGCAGCGGCACATGCGCATGGACGCGGAACTGGACGCGCTGGCGGCGCTGGACGCCGAGCGGCGCACCCAGATTCCGGCCGTGGAAGACCTCAAGCGCCAGCAGAACGCAGCCGGCGACGAGGTGGCTCGCGCGAAGAAGGCGGGGCAGGACGCCTCGCATCTCTTTGCCGCGAACAAGGCGCGCGGGCAGGAGATCAAGCTGCTCGAAACCAGGCTCGAGGAGCTCGAAGAGCGGCGGAAGAACATCCTGCTGACGATTCCCAACCTGCCTCACGAGACCGTGCCCGTGGGCGCGAGCGCCGCCGACAACGTAGAAGTACGCCGCTGGGGCGCGCCGCCGACCTTTGATTTCGCGCCGAAGGCGCACTTCGACATCGCGGTCGCGCTGGGCATCCTCGACTTCGAGCGGGCGGCCCGGATGTCCGGTGCGCGCTTCTCCGTCCTCATGGGCGCCGGCGCCCGGCTCATGCGCGGGCTCATCGACTTCATGCTGGACCTGCACACGCGGGAGCACGGCTACGTGGAAGTTGACGCCCCGTTCCTGGTGAACGCCGCGTCGCTGCAGGGAACCGGGAACCTGCCAAAATTCGAGGCCGACCTCTTCAAGATCGCGGGCGACTGGGATCTGTACCTCATTCCCACGGCCGAAGTGCCGCTCACGAACCTCCACCGGGGAGAAATCCTCGACGGGCGGCAACTGCCGATCCGCTACACCGGGTACACGCCCTGTTTCCGGAGCGAAGCGGGTTCCTACGGGCAGGACGTGCGGGGCCTCATCCGCCAGCATCAGTTCCACAAGGTGGAGATGGTGAAGTTCACGACGCCCGAGCAGTCGTTCGACGAACTCGAAAGCATGGTGGCCAACGGCGAGGAAGTGCTGACGCGTCTGGGCCTGCCGTTCCGGACCGTGCTGCTGTGCACGGGCGACATGGGTTTTGCGTCGGCCAAGACGTACGACATCGAGGTCTGGCTGCCGAGCCAGAACACGTACCGCGAGATTTCATCGTGCAGCAACACGATGGCGTTCCAGGCGCGGCGCGCGAACATCAAGTACCGCCCCGACGGGACGGGCAAAGCGGAGTACGTGCACACGCTGAACGGATCGGGCCTCGCCGTCGGGCGCACCGCGCTCGCCATCATCGAGAACTACCAGCAGCAGGACGGATCCATCGTGATTCCCGAGGCGCTGCGCAGCTACGTGGGCGGCCTCGAGAAGATCACGAGGCCGTAGGAGCAAGGCCCTGTCCTTGCCCGGCAGGGCCCCGTCCCGGCCCGGCTGCCGCGGGCGGACACGGGGGTCCGCCCCTACACCGCAATCGCGCGTGTTTCTGTAGGGGAAAGGCCCCGTCCTTGCCCGTTGCGCCAGACCGAATCCCGAACCCCGTCCCTCCTACCAGTAGATCTTCAACGACAACTGAATCTCCCGCGGCGCACGGACCGCGGTGAGCTGCCCGAAGGTATCCGTCGTCACCGTGCAGGACGTCAAGCTCACGGTGCACGTATTGTCGAGGCCGGTGGCCGAGGGGTCGGACGCCCAGTTCACCTGGTTGAACGCATTGATGAAGTCCGCGCGGAACTGCAGGCGGAGCGACTTCACCGGGTAGAAGTTCTTGGAGAGGGCGAGGTCCCACCTGTAGAAGCCGGACTGGCGGAACGGCGCGCGGCCCGAATTGCCCCACGTGCCGTCTGCCGGCGGCGTGAAGGCCGTCGGGTCGAACCAGTACGGCACGCCGTTGACGAAGTACTCGTGCGCGTTGGGGTCGCCCACCTGGTCCGCAAAACCGCCCCGGCGGAAGCTGTTGTTCGACACAGACACGCGCGACACCGGCTGCCCGGAGTTCGCGTACGTGATGCCGGAGATCTGCCAGTCGGCCAGCGCGGCTTTGGCAACGCCGTTGGTCGAGTTTCGGAAGAACGGCAGCGTGTAGACGTAGGACGCCGTGAAGATGTGGCGCCGGTCGGTCCGGGCCCAGGCGTAATCCGCCATCGGATCCCGCGGGTTCTGCGGCACGTCGACCGTGTCGCGGTCGTTCGTGGAGTCCGTCTTGTTCCCGCTCAGGGTGTAGTTGAGGGTGAGGCTGCCCGACGCCTTGATGTTCCAGCGGAAGCCCGTCAGCAGGCCGTTGTAGCGGCTGATCGCCGTGGTCTCATGGAACCGGATGTTGCTGAAGCCGACGTACGGCCGCGCCGGGTTGACGGCCGTCGTGCTGCCGACCGCGGCCTGCAGGGCCACGACGTCGGCCGGCATCGGGTAGTTGGGGTCGGTCGGGCGGATGAGGTTGTCGCCACGCGCGCCGACATAGCTCACGTCGATGGTCGCCCCGGTGAACAGCTTGCGGGTCACCCCGACGCTGAACTGCATCGTCCGCGGGTTCTTGAAGTCGGTGGACGTGCCCCACCCGGTGACCATGCCGCGTGTCGTCGCGGTGGAGCCGGCGCCCGGGTTCGACAGCGACGGCGCGATCGTGTTGGTGCTGTTGTTGAACGGCGGGTTGTAGAACGCGTCCCACTCGAAGATGCCGACGAGCGGCTGGTCGTAGTAGATGCCGTAGGACGCGCGCACGATCATGTCACCCGTCGACTTGGGATCCCATGACACGCCGATCCGCGGCTGGATGCTGCCCTTCTGGAACTTGTAGATGGCGTTCCCGTAGGGCGAGTTCACGCCGGCGATCATGATGCCGTTCGTCGGGCTGCCCGTGGTCTTGTCGACCAGCGTGCCGGCCGGCGTCGTGAACTTCGGCGCATTGGCGGCGCTGTAGAACGCCGGGTTGAAGGTCGCCAGATGGTTGTCCACTTCGGTCAGCGGCGGGTACAGCGAATAGCGCACGCCGTAGTCGAGCGTGACGTTCGGCT
>JAPKZP010000338.1 GCA_026393735.1 Acidobacteriota bacterium | reverse complement strand
TCGGCGGGCGATCGGGAATACGTAAAAATATGAGTGTTAGCATATCAAACCATATGCTTGACAATGACTCATCTATTGTGTATCTTGAATCTCGTGGTTGCTGTTCCGGGTTCCAATGGTGGGATCCGATGAGTTCGGCAGCCAGACATCACACCTTAGGAGGTATGACCCATGACCATCGTTCGCTGGGACCCGTTCCGGGAGCTCAATGCCGTGCAGGACCGCGTGAACCGTCTGTTTGGCGAGTTGTATCGCGTGAGTGACGACGACGTCATGCGCCGCGGCACGTGGGTGCCGCCGGTTGACATCTACGACACGGGCAACCAGGAGCTCGTCATCAAGGCCGAGCTGCCCGATATGAGCAAGGAAGACATCGACATCACGGTCGAGAACAGCAGCCTGACGCTGAAGGGCGAGAAGAAGATGGACAGCGCCATCAGGGACGAGCATTGCCGGCGGATCGAGCGCGCCTACGGCACGTTCAGCCGCACCTTCTCGCTGCCGCCGACCGTCGACACGGGCAGGGTGTCGGCCGACTACAAGAACGGCGTCCTCACGATCACGCTCCCGGTCCGCGAGGAAGCCAAGCCGAAGCAGGTTCAAATTCACGTGCAGGCATAGCCCCCGTGGCGGCGCGCCGCATGCGCGCGGGCCGGCCACGCAGGCCGGCCGCGCGGGGGGCTTGCGTCTGGTGCAAGCGCTGAAGTAGGCTAACGGGTTGTGAGTGAAGAACTCGTCCAGACACCGCCGACTCCTGAACCGCCCGTGGCGGATGAGCGCAATGCCGTGCATCCGATGCGCCAGCGGTTTCTGTTCGTGGACATTGCCGCACAGCGCGCCAAGCAGCTGCGCCGCGGCGCGCTGAACCGCATCGCCCTTGCAGAAGGCGCGGCGCCGGCCGGCGAACTCCAATTGCCGCACAAAGCCGAGCGTGTTGCGATGGAAGAAGTGCGCCGCGGCTTCGTGTCCTACGACCTCCCGGCGCACAAGCCCCCGCAGTCGAAGACGGAGGCAGGGGCGTGAGTCCATCCGAGATCTATAACCTTCTCGTCGCTACGGTGCAGGGCGTCGGTGTCAGCGCGGTCGTGGTGCTCGTCCTGTTCATCGGCATGTCGGTCGTGGTCGGCTTCGTCAAGCTGCGGCCCAGCGGCCCGAAGACGATGACCGTGCGGAGCCTCGAAGAGGCTCTGGGCCAGCCTGTCGTCTACCTGCCGCCCAGTACCCCGCGCGGCACGACCGACCAGCTCGGCAACTCCCAGCGCGCGGCCTGACCCGGCGCTGCGCAGCAGCGCGGAACCTTCTCCAGGCTTTCCCTCGTAGATCCGAGTAGCGGGTACGCCGTCCGGCACCGTCCGGCGGTGCACCCGCACCCGCACACGCCGCGCGTGGCGCGGCCACGAAGCGAGGGACCCATGTTCGGACTGCTGGCGTTGGGCGCGTTGCTCCTGTTCGGCGTCATGCTGCTCGGCGTGGTTGGCGCCGTGCTGAAACTGGTCTTCTGGCTCGTGCTCCTGCCGCTGCGCGTGGCCGGCAAGCTTGTCGCGCTGCCGTTCATCGCCTTTGGCCTCTTCGTCAAGATGTTCGTCGGCGTGCTGCTGCTGCCGCTCGTCGCCGTGGGCGGCCTCGTGGCGCTCGTCGGCCTGGGGCTGGCGGCCGTCTTCGCCCTGCTCCTGCCGCTGCTGCCGCTGGTCATTGCAGGTCTGCTCGTCTGGGGACTGGTAAAGCGCTTCTCGCGGCCGGCGGTCGTCCCCGCGTCTCAGGACCCTGAGGGCTTGCGCTGCCACCACGCGGTGTGCCGATCGATTAACTCGCGCCCGCGCGCATCAAGCCGAACCACCTGCGAATCTGTCATGTTGTAT
>JAPKZP010000592.1 GCA_026393735.1 Acidobacteriota bacterium | reverse complement strand
GCAACTCGGGTCACTCGTCGGGAGGCGGGAGGGTCAGTGGGCCTGGTAGCCCGTGACGCGGCAGAGTTCGCTGACGACCAGGTGCAGGCGTTCGGCGATGGACGACCGGTCGACCGCCAGAAAGGCGTCAGCCGCGGCCCGGTAGTACCAGGGGGTGTCGGCACCGCCGTTGAACCGAACCCACAGGCTGTCTCCGAGCGAGCGGTAGTCGTCGAGGGTGGCGCGGGCATTGGCCAGCTTGTCTGCAGCCGACACGAGGCGCGCCGAGGGCGAGAGCGACGGAATACGCGCGAGGTAGGCCTCCTTGCGGGGACGCCAGCTCGGCTTGGGCGACTCGAAGGTGTCGCTGCAGCCATCGACGATGTCCGCCACGCGATCGCCGAATCGTGTGCGGATGTCCGCCAGGCGGGCATGTCCGCCCGCGTCCTCCGGCGCGTCGTGCAGCAGGGCCGCAATCGCCTCGTCTTCGTCGCCCCCGTGCTGCAGCACGATGGAGGCGACTTCGAGGAGGTGCGCGAGATACGGCACGTCGGTGCCTTTTCGCTTCTGCTTCCCTTGTGCCTCGTTGGCGTACGCGAGGGCCTCCTCGAATCGGCGGGTCAGCGTCATGTGCCCCATGGTACTATGCCAGGATTGGATTGTCCGTCGTGAAAGCCCAACTCCTCCGACACATCGGCCGGCTCGACCAGAACGCCTCCCCGCTCGAGTTCGCGGAAGTCCCTGACCCGGCTCCTGGGCCGGGCGAGGCCCTGATCCGCGTCTCGGCGTGCGGGGTCTGCCATACAGAGCTCGATGAGATCGAAGGGCGCACGCCGCCCCCTCGCCTGCCCGTCATCCTTGGCCACCAGGTGGTCGGCCGCATCGTGCACTGCGGCCCGCGCCCGAGCAGCCTCCGTCCCGGGATGCGCGTGGGCGTCGGCTGGATTTTCTCGGCGTGCGGGCGCTGCGAGCGCTGCACGAACGGGCACGAGAACCTCTGCGCGGCGTTCCAGGCGACAGGCCGCGACGCCAACGGCGGGTACGCCGAACTGATGGTAGCCCGCCAGGACTACGTGTTCCCCATTCCCGACATCGGCCTCTCGGACGCCGAGGCCGCGCCCCTCCTGTGCGCCGGCGCGGTCGGCTACCGCTCCCTGCGGCTCGCGAACCTCCGAAACGGCGGCAGACTCGGGCTCACGGGGTTCGGCGCGTCAGCGCACCTGGTGCTGCAGCTCGTCCGCTTCACGGACCCGGAGACGGAGGTCTACGTCTTTGCGCGGAGCGAGTCCGAACGTGCGTTCGCCCGGGAACTCGGGGCCGTCTGGGCCGGCGACACGACCGACACCTCGCCGGTCCCACTCGACGCGATCATCGACACGACCCCTGTGTGGCGCCCCGTCGTGGAGGCTCTGCGGAATCTCGCTCCGGGTGGACGGCTCGTGATCAATGCCATCCGCAAGGAGGACGCGGACCGCAAGGTGCTGGCCGGCCTCGACTACGCGGTCCACCTGTGGATGGAGAAGGAAGTGAAGACCGTGGCGAACGTCACGCGGCGGGACGTGGCCGACTTCCTCCACGCGGCGGCCATGATGGGCCTGCGACCAGAAGTGCAGGAGTACGCGCTCGCGGACGCCAACCAGGCCCTCCTCGATCTCACGGCCCGGGCCGTTCGCGGCGCGAAGGTGCTGCGCGTTGGCTAGGGGCTTCACGTTTGCAGCGGAAAGGACTTTCACACATATGTGCCACCGTGTGATGCGAGGACTGCGCACGCTCGCCACTGCCGCGCTGGTCTGCGGGCTGGCGGGCCCGGCGCTGGCTCAGACGAGCGGCCTGCTGCCACCCGGAACGCTGCTGGGCGGCGTTCCGACAGGGGTGCCCGCCACCGGTGCCCTCGATCTCTCGCTGCACGACGCGATTCAGCGAGCCCTGGAGCACAACCTCGGCGTGGTCCTCGGCCAGTTGCGCGTACGCTCCGCCGACGGCGCGCGCTGGTTGGCGATGAGCGGCTTGCTGCCGACCGTGGGGGCCCACGTCGCACAGTCCCGCGATCAGATCAACCTCGAGGCCTACGGATTCCCGGTCGCGCCTGGACAATCGCCTATCATCGGCCCCTTCTCGATCTCCGATCGGCGCATCTCGGTCGTTCAGGCGCTGTTCGATCTGAGCGCCATCCAGACCGCCCGGGCGGGCAGCGCCATGAAGACGGCCTCGGAACTGGGCTACCAGGACCTGCGCGAACAAGTCGTCGTGGTCATCGCCAACCTCTACTTCCAGGCTGTCGCCACGACGAGCCGGATCGAGTCGGCG
>JAPKZP010000571.1 GCA_026393735.1 Acidobacteriota bacterium | reverse complement strand
TGAACGGCTACGCCGACCAGGGGGCCGGGCTGTACAGCGGCATGGACGTGAAGAAGAACTACTAGGGGCCGGGGAATGGTGTCCGTGAAAGCCTGGAAGAGCCTGCTGTTCGCGGCCGGGTTGGCGCCGGTCGGGTATCTCGCCTGGGCGGCGGCGACCGGCAATCTCGGCGCGAATCCTATCGAACAGATCACCCGCGAAACGGGCGTCTGGACCCTGCGGTTCCTCCTGGTCACGCTCGCGGTGTCCCCGGTGCGCCGGGTAACGCACTGGAACGACGCCATTCGCTTCCGCCGCATGCTCGGCCTGTTTGCCTTCTTCTACGGCGTCCTGCACCTCGTCACGTACCTCTGGCTGGATCAGTTCTTCGACTGGGCGGCCATCGTCAAGGACGTCTACAAGCGGCCGTTCATCACGGCCGGCGCCACGGCGTTCCTGGTGATGGTGCCCCTGGCGGTCACGTCCACGGCCGGGATGATCCGCCGCCTGGGCGGGAAGACGTGGCGGCGCGTGCACCGACTGGTCTACCTCTCGGCGACCGCTGGCGTGGTGCACTACTGGTGGCTGGTCAAGGCCGACATCCGGCAGCCACGGAACTACGCGGTGCTGCTGGCCGTCCTGCTCGGTTACCGGGCCTATGAGATCGCAGGGTCCAAGCGCGCTCGCGGCTCTGAAGCACGAAGCACGTGACCGCTAGCTCTTCGTGATCTTCGAACGCAGCCAGCCGATGATGGCTGGCAGCAGCGACAGGAAGATCACGATCGCGATGACGATGTGGATCCGGCTTTCGATGTTCGGCACGATCCGGCCGAGGTAGTAGCCCGTCAGCAGCATGCTCGAAATCCAGATCACGGCGCCGACGATGTTGAAGGAGATGAACCGTCGGTACTCCATCTCGGCTGCTCCGGCCACGACCGGCGCGAAGGTGCGGACAATCGGCATGAACTGCGCCAGGATGATCGTCTTGCCCCCGTGCCGCTCGTAGAACGCATGCGTGCGGAGCAGGTGCTCGCGCCGGAAGAGCAGGGAGTTGGGCCGGCTGTAGAGTGCCTTGCCCGCCCGGTTGCCGATGTAGTACCCGGTTGAGTTCCCGCAGATGGCCGCGATGATCAGGCACGGAATGAGGGTCCAGATGTTCAGGTCGCCCTTGGCCGCGAAGAGGCCCGCCGTCACGAGCAGCGAGTCACCGGGCAGGAAAAACCCGACCATCAGGCCCGTCTCGGAAAACACGATCAGGATCATGCCGTAGAGGCCGACGATCCTGATGAGTTCCGGGACGTTGTAGAAGAAGCGGAAGAAGCTCTCAATCCAATCCACGGGCCATGCCTTTCTCTGACGTCCATTCCCGATCGCGAATCCTCCGAGTATACAACGCTCTGGTATGCTGAAGCCGCCGGCGATCGGGCCGGCCCGCCCGCCCCCGCAGGTCCGCGATGCCCACAGCTCGATCCACCGCCCCGCCCGATCCGTTCGCCGGCGATGCGCGCGTCGTCCGCGCCCTGGAAGCGACGCGCAAGCGGCGGGTGAAGGGCGACGTCCGTTTCGATGCGGGCAGCCGTGCCCTGTACGCGACAGACTCCTCGAACTACCGTCAGGTACCCATCGGCGTCGTCCTTCCGCGCGACGTGGACGATGTCGTAGCGGCGGTCGCGGCGGGCCGGGAGGCCGGTGCGCCCGGGCTGTCGCGCGGGGCCGGCACGAGCCTGGCCGGCCAGTGCTGCAATGTCGCGGTCATCCTCGACATGTCAGCGCACCTCCACGCCATTCTCAGCCTTGACGCCGGGCGCCGGCAGGCGCGCATCCAGCCTGGCGTGGTGCTGGATCGCCTGCGGGACGAAGCCGAGAAGCATGGC
>JAPKZP010000258.1 GCA_026393735.1 Acidobacteriota bacterium | reverse complement strand
ATGGCGCGACGATGATCCCCCCGGTAACATTATCAATGGCGCGATACGGTCCGTTGACGCTCGGACCGGGCGGGACTATCCTTCAGCGCAACCTCTGGAGGCCCCGTGGAGCACGCTGCGATCGGCCCGTACCGGGTTCTCGATCGGCTGGGCGCCGGAGGCATGGGTGAGGTCTTCCTCGCGGTCGACACGCGCCTCGATCGTAAGGTCGCGCTGAAGTACCTGTCCGATCCCGCCCTCGACGCGCCCCGCGAGCGGGACCGCTTGCTGCGAGAGGCCCGCGCCGCGGCGCAGATCACGCATCCCAACATCGCCGCCATCTACGACATCCTCGACGCCGGCCCCCATCCGTGCATCGTCATGGAGTACGCGGTGGGCGAGCCTCTCTCGCAGGTGGCCGCGCGGGGACCGCTGCTGCCCGCGCAAGTGGTCGCGATCGGCCTGCAGTTGGCCGACGCGCTGGCGCATGCTCACGCGGCCGGCGTCATCCACCGGGATCTCAAGCCCGCCAACATCGTCCTGACGCCATCGGGCACGGTCAAGGTGCTCGACTTCGGCCTGGCGCGTGTCTTCGATGTCGAGCCTGATGCGTCTGCCGCTGAGGCGCCGACACGCGAAGCGCTCCCGACCCAGTCCAGATTGGCCGGCACGCCGGCCTACATGGCACCGGAACAACTGGCCGGCCAGCCCGCGAGCACGCTGAGCGACATCTATGGCGTGGGCGCGACGATGTACGAACTGCTCACCGGCCGCCGACCCTTCAACGGGCCCACCGTTCCCGACATCGTCTACCAGGTGCTCTCGCAGCCGACTCCATTGGCGTCGGCCGCGAATCCGTCAGTGCCCCCGGCTCTGGACGCGGTCGTCGCGCGCGCGATGTCGCGCGACCTGGGCGCCCGCTACCAGTCCGCCGCGCACCTGGCGGAAGCCCTTCACGTGGTCGCAGGATCTGCGACCGCCAGCCGGCCGGCGGACTCGACTGGGCACGCGCTGGGCCTCGCCGCCGCCGCCGGGCCGACGACACCGTGGTACAGCCGGTCATGGGCGACCTGGGCCGCACTGGTGGTCGCGCTCGCGATTGGCGTGGTCGCTGGCTTCGGCATCTGGTCACGGCGGTCGATCCCGCCCGCCGCCTACCAGTTCGTCGCCGTGCTGCCGTTTACCGACGCATCCGGCAACGCCACGCCCGACCCTGCCGCCGTGGGCTTCTCCGAGTCCGTCCTGACGGCGCTCGAAGGACTGTCCTCCGTCACCGTCCTGTCAAAAGCCGATGCCGCGACGCACATCTCGGGGTCCACGGACGTGCGCAAGAGCGCCCGTGAACTTGGCGTCACGATGATCGTGACCGGGCAGGCGCAGGTAATCGGGGATCGGCTCCGGTTCCTGATCGGCGTGGAGCAGCCCGACGGCCGACTCGTGTCCGCCAGGACGTACGTCGGGACCTCGGCCGAGCTGTCGACGCTGCAGGCACGTGCGGTGCAGCAGGTGGTCGCCGCGCTGAACGTGAGCCTGACGCCGGCCGACCGCGAACGGCTGACGCGCGTGCCGGCATGCCGCGTCGACGCGTACGCCGACTACTCAACCGGCCGGGCCCTGCT
>JAPKZP010000705.1 GCA_026393735.1 Acidobacteriota bacterium | reverse complement strand
GTGCGGCTGCTGATGGACTTTCTCGTCAACAGCGTGGGTGACGTGTTCGCCTGGTTGTTCCTGTGCGGCGCCGGTCTGTTCGCTGTGCTGACTGTGGCGACGATCGTCCTCGCGGCCGTCGCCGCCGGGGGCATGCCAGTGGTGCCCTACCTGCTGGCGGCGGCCGGCCTCACGATACAGGCAGGGCTGATGGCGTTGCTGGGGCTGGCGGGGGACTACGTGCAGCGGACGTACCGCCAAAGCTCAGGGCAGCCGCTGTACCTGATCCGCTGTGTCCACGAACGCGAGTCCGCGCAGAGGGGCGACGGCCGTGGTCGTTGAGATCCAGCCCGGCGCAGACGCCCTTCAGGCGCTGATCGGTGATCACGAATTCAGACCCTATCGGAACTATCGCGTGCTCTCCCGCAAGCGTCAGGACGCGGTGATGCGCGCAGAGATCCAGAAGGCTCTGGGAAGCGCCGGTGCTCAGGCGCTGACGGTTCGCCACGACTGGCATATGGCGGCCGCCGTCGTGTTCCAGCCGCTCGAGTGGGACACCGCGTTTTTCGGGGTGCCGATGGCGCGCCTGTCTCATCTGCTGCGCGCGCCGGACGCAGCGCGCGACGTGCTCGAGGTCGCCATCGACGCCAGCCTGGCCCACGCCCGGGACCTGGGCATTGCGCACGTCACCGCGCGGGCCGATGTGGCCGATGCCGAAGGCGTGGCCGCGCTGGAGTCCAGAGGGTTCCTGCTGATGGATGCCCTCATGACGTACATCTACCACCCCAAGCGTGATCTGCCGCCGCCCGTGAAGGAGATGGGCCTTCTGCGGCCCTACCGGGCGGAAGACCTGCCCCAGATCCTGGATATTACCAGGGAGGCGTTCCACGGTTTCAGAGGCCGCTTCCACCTGGACCCGCATCTCCCGGACGATCGCTGCGACGAGTTGTATATCGAGTGGGCGCGCGGGGCGTGTGCGTTCCGCATCGCCGACGTCGTGCTCGTCACCGAGAACGAGCGCGGCGAGATCCACGGGTGGACCAGCTATCGCAAGATTGAACCCGTGTCGACGGTGGGGGGGATGCCGATCTTCGGGGCCGGTCTCGGCGCGTGCCGGCGGTCGAAGCCCGGCGCCTACGCGGGGCTGATTCGGGGCGGGGCGGCGCTCGTCCATGGCCAGGGCGGGGTCGCCGAATGCCAGACGCAGAATTACAACTTCTCCACGATCCGCGTCTACGAGGCGCTGGGTTTCCAGTACGTCCGAGCCGACTACACCTTCCACGCCTGGCTCAGGTAGAGCCCGCCAATCGTCGGAACGATCGCGCAGTCGGGCCCAGGCCTGCTAGTGCCCCGGAATCGTGATTCGTCACATATTTCCCGGGCGGGGCATCCCGACTGGCGGCGTTGCTCCTCCCTCACATACTCCCGGTATGCTCGGTCGTCGCGCCTTGCCATTCGGGCGCCGCGCTCCGGGACTTAGGCAACGCATCACGATTCCGGGGCACTAGCCGACGCGCGGGGCGGCGAAGGCCGGCGCCGTGATCAGTGCGGCGGCGCCCCGGAGTCTCGGATAGTCGGTTGGGGAGACGAGGCGGAT
>JAPKZP010000525.1 GCA_026393735.1 Acidobacteriota bacterium | reverse complement strand
GATCGCGTCGCGGAAGACGCGACCCGAGAACGGGTCGTCCGTTGAATGTCGGTCGCTGGCCCTTATTCGTTCGCCAGAAGCGACAAACGATGCGAGTGCCCGGCCAACATTGCGACGTCCTGGGGACACGGCCATTCAGGAGGGTCACAAGCTGCGAGGAATGTGGCTCCAGACGGCCGCAGACGATGTCGTGGGTTACTCCGGAGCAACCAGCGTGCCGGGCGACGCGAAGAAACCACGCAGGAGGAGAGGAATGGAGCAGTATCTTCCGGCATCCATGGGACAGGATGGACAGCGGTCGCGAGGCGACCTACACGGCGTGTAGAGTTCGCCGGAATCGAACTACATTTCTTGGAGAGACTGAAAAGGCGCGCACTCAGGCCTTCCGCGCGGCGCCGCCGATCCCGGCGGGCGGGTTGGGCCAGATGTGCAGGTACTCCAGGATCGACCCGCCGATGAACTCCCTGAGAATCGAGTTGTCCGGCACGAGGTCGGCCTGGGCGGGCTTGAACCACTGCAGGAACGACAGCAGGCGGTTCGCCTCGAGATACTCAGTCGTGTCGGGCCGCACCTGCAGGATGAGCGGCTCGGCGAACGGCCGCAGCACGGCCAGTTCGTGCACGAGCGCCGAGTTGAAGATCGCGTCGGCGTTCTCCTGGAAGCAGAAGATGTGCTGCTTCTCCCCGCGCACGACGGACGGCCACCGGCGCAGCGTCGCGCACGCGGTGTAGCCGCGCGTCGAGGCGTCGCGGACGATGCGCCGGATGAGACGGCAGTCGGTGGTGCTGACCCGGTTGTGACGATCGAGGTTCAACTCGGTGAGCGCCGACACGTAGATCCTGAACACCGACTCGGGCGGCAGCGTGGGCACGAGCGCGGGATTCAGGCCATGGATCCCTTCGACGATCACCACGGAATCGCGCTCGAGCGTGACAGTCGGCCCGATCTCGCGCCTGCCGGTGAGGAAGTTGTAGTGCGGCAGCGTAGTCGGATTGCCCTCGATGAGCGACCGCAGGTGTTCGTTGAAGAGATCCAGATCGAGCGCCCCGATGGTCTCATAGTCCAGCTCGCCGTTCGCGTCGAGCGGCGTGTGCTCGCGATCGACGAAATAGTCGTCCAGACCGACGGGCATCGGACGCAGGCCGCTCACCAGCAGCTGCACGGCCAGCCGCTTCGAAAACGTGGTCTTGCCGGCCGAACTCGGGCCCGCGACGAGCACGACGCGGATCTTCCCGGACCCGGCAGCAATGCGGCGCGCGATCTGCGCGATGCGCGCCTCGTGCCACGCCTCGGCCACGAGCGAGACCTCGCGCAGCCTGTCACCGGCGATCGCATCGTTCAGCGCGCCCGCGTTCCGGATCCCGAGCCGATCGAGCCAATCCCCCGCCTGCTCGAACACGGTGAACAACTTGGGATACGGCGTGAAGGGTGTCAGCTCCAGCGGGGCCTGCTGATGTGGGAACTGCAGGAGGAACCCGGGCGCGAACGCATACAGCGCGAAGTGCTTGAGGTACCCCGCCGACGGCACCATGTACCCCTGGAAGTAGTCGCGCCGGGCGTGCAGCGTGTACAGGACCAGCGTGTCCTTCTCGCGGTGACGGAGCAGGCGGGACTTGTCGGTCTCATGACGCGATTCGAACAGCGCGATCGCGTCCGCCACGGAGACCAGGGCGCGAGTAATGGGCGCATCCTCGGCGACGATCTCCCGCATCCTCCGCTCGATGACCTGCAGCTCCTCCTGCGTGAACGGGCCGCGGCCCTTCACCTCGCAGAAGTACCCCCCGGCGTTCGTCGCCGCATGCTCGATGTAGACCTCAGTGCCGGGAAAGACTTCGTCGACCGCCACCAGCAGGAGAAACGACAGCGATCGGCGGTAGATGCGGGCGCCATCAGCCGTCGCGGTGCTCAGCGGCTCGATGGCAGCGTCTTCGTCGAGCGCGAACGTGAACTCGCGAAGCCGCCGGTCGACAATCGCCGCCACGAGCGGCACCTCGGCCGTGGGAAACGCCACGTTGATGAGGTCGCCAATCGGCGTGCCAGGCGGCGCCTGAAAGACCCGCCCGTCCGGAAACGTCGCCTGGACCTGCGTGCGCGGCAACGCCGGCCTGATGCCCGCGTCGGCCTTCCACCCCGCCTGGTCTCGCGTGTCAGCCATAGTTCCTGTCTTCCGTCGCGGTCCGGGGCTGCCCGTCACTCCACCTTCCGCGTGGAGTCCCACCAGAGGTAGGCGCACACGCCGATGAACATCACGGCCGACACGGTCTGCGAGATCGGGTCGACATCGAAGAACGGCGTCTTCACCAGGTCCTCGCTGAACCACGGGAACAGGCGCAGCGACGCCCCGAGCACACCGCCCAGCGCGCCGCCGGCCATGAACCCGGATGCGATGATCACGCCGCGCTCGCGCATGATCTGGCCCCGCTTCTCGCCGGCCCGATCCGCGCGCTTGGCGAGGTAGTGCGCGAGGACGCCACCCACGAGCGCGGGCAGGTTCAGCTCGAGCGGCAGGTACATCCCCAGCGCAAAGGTCAGCGCGGGCACTCCCAGCATCTCCATCATGACGGCGATCATCGCCCCCGACCCGAACAGCAGGTACGCCACGGGCTGACGGCTCATGAAGCCTTCGACGAGCGCCTTCATGATCGACGCCTGCGGCGCCGCGAGAATGGGCCGTACGTCGCCGGTCGCGGCCTCGCCGAACTGGAACGCCTGGGCGAGCATCACGATGGCCAGGCCGGCCGCCGTCGCGGACGCGATGACGCCCAGGAACTTCACCTTCTGCTGCGCCGACGGCGTCGACCCGAGCCAGTACCCGGTCTTGAGGTCGGTGATGGTCTGCCCCGATACCGAGAGCGCGGTGCACACCATGCCGGCGATGGCCATGACGAAGAACATCCCGGCCTGCCCTTCCAGGCCGAATCGCAGCAGCACGACCGACGAAAAGATGATCGTCAGCATCGTCATGCCGCTGACGGGGTTGCGCGCGACCGTGGCGATGGCGTTGGCCGCCACCGACGCAAAGAAGAACGAGAAGACCACGGTGAGCAGCAGGCCGACCACGACAATCGTGAGATTCGGCGTCAGGCTGCCGAAGAAGATCGCCACGCCCAGCGCGGAGATGATCACGCCGACGAGGATCGCCACCAGCATGTCGACGACGCCGAGTGCGAAGAACGCGCCCATTTTGCCCAGCACGATCTCGGCCGGCCGCAATGGGGTCGAGAGCAGTTGCTCCATCGTGCCCATCTCCCACTCGCGCGCGATCGTCAAGGAGGTCAACAGCGCCGCAATGATCATGAGGATCACGGCGATCAATCCCGGGACGATGTAGTTTTTGGACTTCAGGTCGGCGTTATACCAGATGCGCAGGTGG
>JAPKZP010000027.1 GCA_026393735.1 Acidobacteriota bacterium | reverse complement strand
GGCGGCCATCGCTTGTTCGAGTCCCGCATCGGCCGTGGCTTTCTGGCTGCGCGCATCCTCCACCTCCTTGCCGGCCGCGATGCCGCGCTGAAAGAGACGCTCCGCGCGTTCGTAGTTGAGCCGCGCGTTCTCGACCGCGGCCTTCGCCTGCGACACGGCGGCCGTGGCCTGGCGCTTCTGGTCGTTGAAGGGGCGCGGGTCGATCTCGGCCAGGACCTGGCCGGCCTTCACCCAGTCACCCTCGGCGACGGAGAGGCTGTTGATGCGGCCGGCCACCTGTGCTGCGATCTTCACGTCCTGATTCGGCATGGCGACGACAGTGCCGCGCACGATGAGCGGCTCGACCAAATCCTGCCTGACGACCGTGCCGACTTCCGCCGAGATGGTGGGCACGTCGGCCGACGCGATTTCCTCGTCGGCGGCGGGCTTGCCGCATCCGCCGGCGCCGAGCGCGACCGCGGCCGCGCCCGACAGCAGGAGCCACATCCGGACTCGGGAAGGAGAGCTACTGTATCGGTGCGCCAAGGATATCCTCCAAATCCGCGACGGCTTCCTGAAGCGTCAGCAGCGCCTGCAGGTACTCGTACTTCACGTCTCTCAGGGCGCGCTGGGCAACCAGCGCCGCGAGGATCGAATCGCGGCCGAGACGGTAGCTTTCTTCCGCCAGGCCTTGCAGGGTCGTGGCCGTGGGCAGGACCGTCGCACGAAAGGCGTCCACCTGGGCGCGTCGCGCGGTGACCCGCTCGACGGCCGCGAAGACTCGCGCTTCGACCTGCCGGCGCAGCGCGTCGCGGCGGGCCCGAATGGTGTCGGCGCGCGCGAGGGATCCCGCAATCTCGCCCTGATTCCGCGAGAAGAGCGGGAGAGCGAGACTGACCCCGGCATGCGGACCCACGTTGAACTCGCCGGGGGCATCAAGCGCCGTACCAAACGAGAAGGTCGGCGTCGGCACACGCTCAGCCTTGAGCAGACTGAGGGTGGTTGTTTCGAGGGCGGCTTCTTTCTCGATCGCCAGCAGGTCCACGTTGGTGGCAAGGGCCATAGCCGTGGCGCGGTCCAGCGTGGGTACGGCCGGAATGTCGGACGCCTCGCCCGCCAGGGCGAGACTCATGCCCGGCGGCCGGTTCAGAAGCGCGTTCAGATCGGCCTGGGTCGCGCGGCGTGCGGACCTGGCCATGTCGAGGTCCGTCTGCGCGCGCACCACGCCGAGTTCAGCCTCCATGACGTCCAGGCGAGGGGCCGCACCTTCCTCGAAACGCGCCTGCGCCACTTCTTTGACGCGCTTGGCGACACCGACGACGCTCTCGGCCAGGGCGACGGCTTCGTCGGTTGCCAGCAAGCCGTGGAACGCGAGACGTACATCGCGCCGCATCTGCCTCAGCGCATTGGCCTCGTCGATGTCCGCCATCGCAAGCCCGGCGCGGGCGACTGCGATGCGTTTCGATCGCACGCCGCCGATGTCCACGGGCCACCCGATCGACAGGTCGCCGTGTGGAACATCTTTCGTGATCTCGGCGGAGAAGTCCGGATTCGCCCACTGACCTGCGGCCTTCACGTCCGCTTCCCTGACGGCGCGGGCTCTCTGCACGGCGGCGAGTTCGAGATTCTGCGCCGTGGCCAGATCCAGCACCTGGCGAAATGTCAGGGGCAGCGACGCCGGTGTTGTCG
>JAPKZP010000821.1 GCA_026393735.1 Acidobacteriota bacterium | reverse complement strand
GGCATCGCGGCGCTCTTTGTGCCGAGCATGACGCTGTACTATACAGTGCACTTCGCGTGAGAGGTGACGCGTGAGGCGTCGGGTTTGAGGTGTGGGCTGTGAGGTGTGAGGTGACGACGAAGGAGATTGCCCGATGACTGAGCGGCCGACTTCGCGATCTGGTGTCCGAGCGCGCCTGTTCGGGCACGAGATCGTTACGGATCCGGACGAGGCGTCGCGACTGGGCACGCAGCGCGACGACGAGAACATGCGCTTTCGCACGTGGCTCAAAGTCCACTGCGATCTCGATGGCGACGAGCTCGACGACCTCGTGCACGAGACCGCCGATGAGGTCTGGGCGCACATCGACTGTCAGCAGTGTGGACACTGCTGCCGTGTCAGTGAGGTACTCGTCGACGAGGCCGACATCGCACGGCTGGCAGAGCGCTTCGCAATCAGCGCGCCCGAGTTCTCGCGCCGCCACCTGCGGGTGATCGATGGCGAGACGCTTCTTCCGACGCAGCCCTGTCCGTTCCTGAGCCAGAACTCGTGCTCCGTATACGAGGACCGCCCGAAGGACTGCTGCGGGTTCCCGTTCCTCGATAGGGAGGACTTTCGGGGCCGCCTGATGCAGTTTGTGGAGAGCGCAACGTTTTGTCCGGCCGTGTACAACACGATGGAGGTCTTGAAACGGAAGCTCGGCTGGAGACCGCGCGTGCGCCAGAGGCGACGGTAACGGACGCGGATGCGGCGCGGGCCATAGTCAGCGGATCGGAGGCGGACGGCCGGACGCGCGTCCTGGGTCACGCCATCATCACTGATCCAGTGGCGTTGGAGCGGCGGGCCGAGGAGCTGTCCGACCAGAGCTTCCGGTTTCGCGAGTGGATCAAGTTCCACTGCGACCTGGAAAGCGATGAGCTGGACGTCGTCGTTCGCGAGACCACCGACGAGGTCTGGCGGCACATCGACTGCCAGGCGTGTGGCCGGTGCTGCCGCCTCGATGTCGTGACGGTGGACGACAACGACGTCGCCCGCCTGGCGCGTCGCCTCGATATCACCCCGGCCGAGTTCACGCAACGCCACGTCAAGATGGTGATGGGCGAGCAGAGCATGGTGACGGGGCCGTGTCCGTTCCTGAAAGGGAACAGTTGCTCGGTCTACGAGGACCGCCCCACGGCCTGCAGCGACTTTCCGTTCCTTCACTCACCCGGCTTCCGGCATCGCATGCTGGTGCTCATCGACTTCTCGTCGCTGTGCCCGGTCGTCCTGAACACTATCGAGGTGCTGAAACTCAAGCTGGGCTGGAAGCGCGGACGGGGCCGGAAGCCATGACGCAGCCTGATGCGTCGGTAAGCGTGGGCGACGATGACGGGGACCCGAGCTTCTCCCGGCGCGCCCCCCAAGTCCCGAAAGCTTTCGGGAAGTCGGGTCGGTGCGCACCGCCGTTCCCCCCCCGTTATCGGAGGCCTAATCTGGATTCACTTTATTAGACTCATATATGTCTACTAATATGCGCGCATATATTTCTGTAGTTTTGCAGGACTCGCCGATGCGCGTGTCCAACCTTCACCCGACTCTACTATCCTTGGGGGAGGGCGTCAGCATCAT
>JAPKZP010000156.1 GCA_026393735.1 Acidobacteriota bacterium | reverse complement strand
TTCCGCCTTTATCGCTATAGATGGCAGGAGCTATACCTCCGGCACCGACAGTCACCGATACTGCTCCAGTAACGCTTACCCCGGTCTGATAGACCAACCCACCCGCGCCGCCGCCGCCACCATAGCCACCACCCGCGCCGCCCCCGCCAACGACCAACACATCTACATTTGGCATGGCTAGTACCCCTTCACGTAGGCGACCACATCCCAGAACGCATTGGTGCTGTTGTACACACAGCCGATGTAGTCGGTTTTGCCTGAGGCGGTTTGAGTCAGAGCGGCGATGTCAGAGCCGAAGCGGAACCCGCCCGCTCCGGTGTTTAGCGCCAGCGTTCTTGCGCCGCCGCTGGCGTAGTGCTGGATGATGATCTTCGGGTTCTCGGTTGGGTTCGTGGGGACGTCGATGGTCCTGTCACCTGCGGCAGCGAGCCGAAACACGCTCCCCAATGCCGCGTTCAGGGCAGGGGTGGAGCCGTCTGCAAGCGTGACGGTGGCTGGAGTTGGGGTATACGACATAGCTGATCTCCCTGCTAGATGATGAACCAGTTGGAGCCGTCACAAACCAACGTGACGCTAGTGTTCTGAACCGATAACACTTTGGTCGTCGCGCCGTCGATTCGTTCGTCTGAGTTGGCGTCGATGGTGATGATGCCAGTCCCGGCGTTCTTCACCACCACAATCCATCCGGCGTGCCCCGACGCCGCGTAGAGGTCAAGCTGCCACGTATTCGCGCTCGCGACGATGACTTGGTACGCCCCATCCGTCACGACCGCTGTCCACGCCCCCGACTTCGAGAGCATGGTCGGGACAAGCTGCACGGTGCCCGCAACCGATTGAAGCGTTTGGGTCACGTCGCCTGTGCTGTCGGGGCCTTTCAGCGTGACGGCGTTCGCGCCGTTGTCGGTGTCTTCCTTGAACAGAACCGCCCCGGCGGTGGTGTTGCCGTTCCCGGTCGTGAGGCCCTTCGCCGTGAAGCTGTAGGCGCCCAGGTCCACGGCTGCCGTCGCCCCGGTGTAGGGCACGAAGTTGTCGGCCGAGATGGTCTGGGAGGGGAACTCCACGCGGGTCAGGGTGTTGCCGTCGTAGTAGAACCGCCCGGTGACGTTCCCCCCGCTTGCCCCCTGCACCGCATACCATTTCACGACGATCCGATCCGTCAGCCCAAGGGTGACGGCGGTGTGCGCGTACTCCAGGTCAATTTCTTCGGGGTTCGCCGTGGTGCTGGTGGTAATAAACTGGGAGTCCTGCGTGGTAAACAGGAGCGTCTCCACCGGGACGGTGGTGCGCTTGTAGACTTCCGCGTAGAACTTGAGGGTCTTGGTGCCGCTCACCTTCACCGCATCCGCGTGGAGCCGCCAGATGCCCGCCGGGATGGTCGTCAGATTTGGCACACCCGAGAGTGTGGCAAACGTACCCATGAGCACGGGGGTAGTGTTGGTGAACGCCTGCTCGACGTACTGGATAGCGGTGGCCGGGGTCGCGCTGGTCTGAACCTGGTACGCGCCGCCAATGTCGGACGCCGTGACAATCGCGTAGTAGGTGTAGTTGCCCTGCGCCGGGACGGTCTGCCACGTCGGGGTGGTGGTGGTGCTGGACTGCGACAGGAACCGTAGCCCTGTGCCAGTTGCGGCCGGAATCTTCGCCACCGTCGAGGTGCTGTTCGCGTAGAACATATCCCCAACGGTGAACGACGCAAACCCGGTTCCGCCGGAGGTCGCCGCAAGGGGCGTCCCGAGCGTGAACGTTCCCCCGTCGAACCAACTCGCCCCGGTTGAGTCCAAGGCCACCACGTAGGCGCCGTTCGCCACGGGCAACGCCTGAACCGTCGCGCCTGTCAAGGTGTCTAGGTTGTAGCTGTTCGTGGACGCCGCAAAGTACCGACTCGGGGTGGCGTTGCCCGCCAGAGACGTGTAGACCCGGTAGGACGCCGCGCCCGTCACGGCACTCCACGTCACGGCACAGCGCCCGTCAGTTGCCGGAGCATTGTTGACGGTGCAGGTGACCGCCGTGGGGTAGGCGCCTTCGTTCCCGGCCCGATCCAGCGGCAGGACCGTGATGGTGTAGACCCCATCCGCCAGGTCGGTCCCGCCCGTGCCAGGCGTGACGGCGAGACTGCCCGCTGTAGCCATCCAGAACTTGATCTTCGCGGGCGACTCGCCCTGCATCACGCCATTGAAGGCCGGATTGGCGTTCCCCATGACCACCCCGGCGCCGGTTTCGTTGGTGATGACGCCGAAGAACTCCGCCGAGGTCGTCGCAGCAAACGCGGACAATTTATCCGCCGTCAACGCCACCGTACCAGCAGCGTTTGGGAAGTTGATGGCCCTGGCTGCGGTCAGGTCTGCGCTACTCAGGGTAAGGTCAAACTGGTTTGCCCCCTTCACGGCGGGCGCGATGATAATGCCATCGTAGGTCGTCGCCGTGCCCACCCGGAGTGATACATCGAAGATGGGCGCCGCGCACGTTGTCGTGCCGCTGGCCCCAAGCGTCGTGACAAACTGCCCCGAGGTGCAGGCCGCGCTCGGCGCAAATGTCGATACTACGCCTGTGCCCGCCGTGACCGTGTTCAGCATCAGCCCCGTCGAGAGCAAGCCGAGCGACTGTTCGCCGCTCAATCCCCCCTCGGCCGTCTGCGTGATGAAGCTCGCACTCACCGGGGCAAAAGATCCCGACGTGCCGAACACAATCCAGCCGCTTGTGCCCGAACAGTAGTAGACCTTATCGTTCGTGGAGTCGAAGAACTGGCGCCCCGTCTCGGACGCGGCATCACAGTCGCCCGCCGCCGGCGCCGACGTATTGACCGTCACGAGTTGGAGGAAGTCGGGAATCTTGATCCCGCCGCGTGCGGTGCCGGTCCCGTCGACATACCCGCCCGGCGTCACGCGCACCCCTTGGGCCTGCGCCGTCACCGCCGCCAAAAGAAGCGCCGTTATCGTGGTGATGAGTCGTCGCATGGTCCCTCTCCCTAGACGATGTACCAGTTCGCGTTATCGCTGACGAGCGTCAGGCTCGCGTACGGTGTGGTCAGCAGGCGTGTACCCGCCCCGTCGACCGTCTGCCCGCCGTTCGGGTCGATCGTGATCGATGTGCCCGAGATGAACTTCACGACCACGATCCAGCCCTCGTGTCCGACCGCCGTGTACAGGTTGAGCGTCTTTGCGCCCGTCACCGTGACGAGGGCCACCTGATAGGATCCATCCGCCGGATCTAAGGTGTCCGTATCGGTGATCGCCACGATCGTCTGCGCCGCGGCCGGACCCTCGGTATAGGTCGGTTGCACCACCAGCGACGTCGAGAGATCCGCGACCCCCACCAAGCGACGGAACGGCGGCGCGGTGGCGGTAATGCCCCCAGCCGTGCCGCTGATGAAGTACTTGGCGCCCGGCGTCAAGCCAACAAACCCCTCGACACGCCCCTGCAACCGAATGGACCCCAGTACCCCGCTGGCGATGGCCGCGGGCACGATCCCCACAAGGCCCGCGTTGCTGGACGTCGCCTCCGCATCGGCGTCGGTCTTGTACCACCGGCCCGCCGTCGTGCCCCCCGACCCGTCCGCCAGATACACGATGTCGTTGACCGACAGCGCGTGTCCGGCGATGCCCTCGATGTCCACGTTCGCGTCGAACGAAGAATTGGCGATGACGTTATCGATCGTCTTGACCGTCACACCGGCGGCGTCGCACACCAGGAACTTGTAACTCGCCGGGAGCAACCGGATCACACACCGTCCGGCAGCGTCACAGACGATGGGGTTGGCGTTGAGACTCGTGCCCGCCGCATCCTGATAGGTCGGCAGGGCATTGCCCGGCCACACCCCCCCCGCCGAGAGGGTATAGATCAACGCCCCGGCCACGGGCGCCCCGTTGGCGTCCAGGGCCGTGAAATAGGGTGAAGGGGAGAG
>JAPKZP010000377.1 GCA_026393735.1 Acidobacteriota bacterium | reverse complement strand
TGGAGCCGGCGCGCCACGTCGGCGCCGAGCGGCCCGAGCGTGATGCCGAATCCGCTGCCCGTCTCTTCCTGTGTCGCGTCGCCCGCAGCGCCGCCGGATTCAGCGTCGAGGTTCAGCTCCTCGACGGTCACCGACAGGCTCTTCTCGGCCTTGTCGCGAAGGATCTTCAGCGGCACGGTCACGCCAGGCCTCGTGGCCATCACGAGCTGCACCAGGCCGTTTCGGCCCTTGACCGGCTTCCCGTTGAACTCCACGATCAGGTCGCCCGGTTCGAGGCCGGCCTTCGCCGCCGGCCCATTGGGGGTGACGATGGACACGAGCGCGCCCTTCCTCTCCGTCAGGCCGAACTCGGCCATCGCGTCCCGCGGGACGTCCTGCACCTGGACGCCGATCCGCCCGCGCACGACCTTCCCCTTCTCGAGCTGCGGCAGGATGTCGCGGACCGCGTTGATGGGCACCGCGAAGCCAATCCCGATGTTGGCCGCCCCGGCCCCGTTGGTGTAGATGGCAGTGTTGATGCCGATCACTTCACCCCGCAGGTTGAGGAGCGGGCCGCCCGAGTTGCCCGGGTTGATCGCGGCGTCGGTCTGGATGACGTCCTCGTAGCGGCCTTCCGCCATCTGCATCGGCCGGCCAATCGCGCTGACGACGCCCACGCTGATCGTGTAGTTGAAGTTGAACGGGTTGCCGATCGCCATCACCCAGTCGCCCGGGGCCATCTGCGACGAGTCGCCGAGCTTGGCTTCCTGCAGCGGGTGACTCGGCTTCTCGGTCAACTGGATCAGCGCGCTGTCCGTCAGCGGATCGCGTCCGACGACCTTGGCCGGGTAGAGTTCGCCGTCCTCGTCGCCGAAGAAGCCGACCTCGATCTTCGTCGCGCCTTCCACCACGTGGTTGTTCGTGACGATGTAGCCGTCCTTGCTGATGATGACGCCCGTGCCTGCGGCCTGGGTCGTCTCTTCACGCGGCTGGCGGGGTCGCTGCTGCGGCATGCCGAAGAAACGGCGAAGCGGGTCGTCTTCGTTCCCGAAGAACTCGGAAAGGTCCTGGGCCCGTCGCTTCGAGGTCGTCCGGATGTTGACGACGGTCGGCGTCATGGCTTTGGCGATGTTCCGGAACGTCTGTGAATCAAGGGAACCGGTGACGGGTGCGCTCAGGCCGACCTGTGGGGTAATCGTGTCAGCGGCCTCCGATCGCGGCGAGAGGTCGAGGCGGGAGGCGATCACCATCCCGACCGCGAGAAACGACACGGCGATCAGCACCGCGTAGAAAAGCGTGGTCTTGCGACTGGACATCTCAATTCCTCCAACGTACAACACTGCGGCCCGACCGGGGGGCCGCCGGGGGATGG
This sequence comes from Acidobacteriota bacterium, assembly GCA_026393735.1. GTDB lineage: Bacteria > Acidobacteriota > Vicinamibacteria > Vicinamibacterales > JAKQTR01 > JAKQTR01. The sequence continues at coordinate 4,375 of JAPKZP010000377.1, read as the reverse complement.
CACGGCCCGGGTTCCGGGTGCCATCCAACCAGTATACGCGCCAGCCCGGGCGCTCTTATACTTTGACGCCGCCTCTGGCCAAGAAGTTTTACCGGGACGGCTTCTGAACCGGCGCGCGGCGGATGGTCGGTGCCGCGAGAACGGGTTCAGAAGCCGCGTGCTGGGGACGGCATGAATGGAGGGACTGATGGCTGGTCTGAGACGCCGAACGTGGGTCGCCGGGTTGTTCGTGGTGGTCGGGCTGAGTGCCATGGCGTTCGCCCAGGAAGAGATGCAGCGCGGCGGGCGGGGAGGCCAGGGTGGCCGGCCGCCGGCGCCGACTCACCGAGTCGCGGGCGTACGCGACGGCGTGTCGATCTTCCCGAAAGTCGAGTATCCGCAGCTCAAGCCGCTCAAGGCGGGAGAGGTGGATTTCAAGCACTACCATTCGTACGACGAGACGGTCGCGCTGCTGAAGATGTGGGCGGCGAAGTACCCGGATCTCGTCGATCTCTACTCGGCCGGGCAGTCCTTCGAAGGGCGTGAGATCTGGCAGATCACGGTGACCAGCAAGAAGACGGGCAAGGACACCGACAAGCCTGCGTTCTTCCTCGAGGGCGGCCGCCACGCCGGCGAAATCAGCGGCATCGAGACCACGCTCTACTTCATCAACCACGTCCTGACCAGCTACGGAACCGATCCGGCGATCACGAAACTGGTCGACACGAAGTCACTCTATCTCAAGCCCAACAACGATCCCGACGGCAATACGCTCTATCACCTGACGGCGCAGACGGTCCGCAGCACCGTGCGTCCCTACGACTCGGACGGCGACGGGCTGGTCGACGAGGACGCGGGCGAGGATCTCGACGGCGACGGCTTCCTCCGTCAGATGCGCCGCTTCGTCGGCCCCGGCAAGGGCAACGCCGTGAAGGACCCCAAGGACCTGCAGGGACGGGCGATGAAGCGCGTGCCGCAGGGCCAGGGCGACTACGAGACGTACTCGGAAGGGATCGACAACGATCTCGATGGCCGCTACAACGAGGACGGCATCGGCGGCCTCGACCTGCATCGCAACTACCCCGAGAACTGGCGGCCCGGCCGCGAGGCCACGGGACGCGGCTACACGCAGCCCGGTTCCGGGGAGTTCCCGCTCTCCGAGCCTGAAACGCGCGCCGTGTTCACGTTCCTCATGACGCATCCCAACGTCGGCCTCGCCCAGTCGCTCGACACGGCGGTGCCGATGATCCTGCGCGGGCCGTCCACCGCCAGCACGGACGAGGGGATGTACCCCGAGGATGCGGCGATCGCGAAGAAGTTCGACAAGAAGGGCCTGGAGATCACGGGCTACCCGTGGGCGGGAGACACGTACCACGTCTACGCCACGCGGAGCGGGGTGAATCCGGTCACGGGCGAAGCGGCGCGCGACGAGCCCATCTTCGGCCACGGCCCGGACTTCGGCTACTCCTACTACGGCGTCATCTGGTACGGCGACGAGATCTGGAATGGCGGCCGCTTTACCGACTACGACAAGGACGGGCGCATCGACGAGTGGGAAGTGTTGAAGTGGCTCGACGAGAACCGGCCGGGAAAGGGCGACTTCCAGCCGTGGACCGCGTTCAAGCACCCGCAGCTCGGCGACGTGGAGATCGGCGGCGTGAATCCGAAGTTCTGGGGCCAGAACCCCCCGCCGGACATGATTGAAACGTGGGCACGCCACGAGGCCCTGTTCAATCTCTACCTGGCGCAGCAACTCGCGCAGGTGAAGCTGACGAGCGTGGGTGCCGCGCCCGCGAAGTCCGGTGCCGGGACATTCGACGTCACGGCAACGGTGGTCAACGAGGGCTTGATGCCGACGGCGCTCGACGTTGCGAAGCGCATCAAGATGGTCCGGCCCGACGCCTTTGGCATCCGCCTGGGGACCGGCCTGGAACTCGTGAAGGCCGCCGACGGCAAGGCCCAGACGGCCACGATCGACATCGGCTGGCTGAAGCCGGGGGAGAGCCGGACGGTGACCTGGCAGGTCAAAGGCACCGGAACCGCGACCGTCTCCATCCTGTCGACGCGGGGTGGGGTAGATCGGAAGGACATCGACCTCAAGTAGCGCCGCCGCGCGCACGTCAGGGTTCTGGCAGGTGCAGGGCAGGGTGCAGGCCCCCGTGCCTGCCCGAACCCCAAACCCATCCCGCCCTCCCTCCGTCCTATAATCAAGAGAGCGCTCGCGCCGCCAGCGTCGAGCCTGTGTGTGAACTTCCGAATAGGCGGGCTGCCGGTCCGGCCTGTTTGCCGAGAGAGTCACCGTGTTCAGATCGATCTCCGTAGCACTGCTCCTCGGCCTGTCGACGGCCGTCCTCGCAGGTCAGCAGGCGTCGGTTCCGCCGCCGTCCGGCGGGCAGCGCCCCGATCCGCAGATGCCCCCGATCACCTTCCGCGCGGAGGTGAACTACGTCGAAGTCGACGCGGTTGTCGTCGACGCCGGCGGCACGTTCGTCAGGGACCTGACGCAGGCGGACTTCCAGGTCTTCGAGGACGGAAAGGCGCAGGCCGTCTCGGCCTTCTCCCTGATCGACATCCCCATCGAGCGCGCGGAGCGTCCGCTCTTCTCGCCGCGGGACATCGAGCCGGACGTGCAGACCAACCTCCGGAATCCCGACGGCCGGCTGTACGTGCTGCTGCTCGACGACATCCATACCGACGCGATGCGCTCGACGCAGGTGCGCAGGGCGGCGAGGCAGTTCGTCGAGCGCAACCTCGGCTCCAACGATCTTGCCGCCGTGATCTACACCAGCGGCCGCACCGACGCCGCGCAGGACTTCACGATCAACCGGCGGCTTCTCGCCGAGGCCATCGACAAGTTCATGGGGCGCAAGCTCCGGTCGGCGTTCCTCAACAAGCTGGACAACTACAACATGTCGATCCAGAGCGGGCAGTCCGGCGCCCTGATGGATCCCGACCAGGCGCATCGGCTCTACAACGCGCGGGCCATGCTGAGCACGGTCCGCAACCTGTCGGACTGGCTCGCCAGCATTCACGGCCGGCGAAAGGCCGTCGTGCTCATCAGCGAAGGCATCGACTACGACATCTGGGACACGATAGGGCCGTCTGAGCTGGATCCGAACCGGCGCGGCGACGCGTCGATCCTGATCGACGAAACGCGGGACGTCATTGCCGCGGCCACGCGGGCCAACGTCAACATCTATGCCGTCGACCCGCGCGGACTCTACCAGGGCGGCGAGGACGCCATCCAGATCGGCTCCTACCCAGCCGACGCCAACTCGGTCGGGCTCGGGCTCACGTCCCTGCAGGACGAGGTCCGCCTCTCGCAGGACAGCCTGCGCACGCTGGCTGGCGACACGGGGGGCTTTGCGTCGGTGAGCAGTAACGACTTCTCGGGGGCCTTCCAGCGCATCGTGGACGAAAACAGCTCGTACTACGTGCTCGGGTACTACTCGAACAACGAGAAGCGCGACGGCCGGTTCAGGAAGATCGAGGTGCGGCTCGCCAGGCCGGGACTCCAGGTGAAGGCGCGGAAGGGATACGTCGCGCCGCGCGGAGGCAAGCCCGCGGTCGACAAGAACGTCGAAGCCAGCGCCGGGACGTCGAAGGATCTCCGTGATGCCCTGAACAGCCCGCTCCAGGTGGGTGGATTGAAGATGGCGCTGCTGGCCGCGCCCCTCAAGGGCCCGGCGTCGAAGGCAACGGTCGCGATCGTAACGCAGGTGCTGGCCAGCGACATGGCGTTCACGCAGAAGGGCGGCAAGTTCGTGAGCACCCTCGAAGTGTCCTACCTGGCGATCGGCAGGGACGGCAAGGTCGCGGCGGCGAATCGCGACTCGATCAACCTGGCCCTCAAGCCGGAGACGTATCAGCGGGTCATGCAGGCCGGCTTCCGCGTGCAGTCCCGCCTGGACGTGCCCCCGGGCTCGTACCAGCTGCGCGTAGCCGCGCGCGAGGGCGGCGGCAGGACCGGGTCGGTCTTCTACGACCTGACCGTCCCGGACTTCTCGAAGGAACCGCTCGTCATCAGCGGCTTGATCCTGACCTCTGCCGCGGCGTCTGGTGTTCCCACCGCGGGCTCCATCCCGGAGATCCAGGGTGGGCTGCCCGGGCCTGTCACGACGGCTCGTACGTTCAATGTGAGCGACGAGATCGCGCTCCTGGCGGAAATCTACGACAACCAGGCCAGGGCCCAGGCGCATTCGGTCTACATCTCGACCGTGCTGAAGGCAGAGGGCGGCAAGTCGGTGTTCACGACCGACGAACAGCGGTCGAGCAAGGAACTGGGTGGTGCGAAGGGCGGCTACGGCTACACCACGCGCGTACCGCTCAAGGACCTCGACCCCGGGCTGTACGTGTTGAGGGTCGAAGCCAGGACGAGTCTTGGCGACAAGAATAC
>JAPKZP010000556.1 GCA_026393735.1 Acidobacteriota bacterium | reverse complement strand
CGGGAATTCAACTGGTGGTGGGACCCCGAGGCGGTGCGCATTACCATGAGCGCCCCCTGGAAGAAGATCACGATCACGCCCATCGACATCTCGGTGAAGACCCGGCTGAGCGACGACCTCAAGGCGGAGATCGCGAAGAGCGACGCACCAGTCGCCCGGTATCTGACGCAGTATTCGCGCGGCAGCTACATGTGGGACGAGATCTCGGCTATCGCGTGGCTCGACCCGAGCATCATCACGAAGTCGCAGGAACTCTACGTGAACATCGACATCGACCACGGGCCAGGTTACGGGCAGACGATCTTCGTCGAGAAGGACCAGGCCGGACAGCCTGGCGCCCCACCGATCCCGCGCACCATGCCGTCGTGGTGGCGGGTCGCGACGGTGCAGTGGGACCTGGACACGGCGAGGTTCTACAAGTCGTACATCGACCTGATGAAGCGCCCGGTGCCGGCGCGGTAGGCAGGCGAAGGGGCAGCCAACGACAACGGCGCGCAGGGCGCGCATAAGCGGAGGTCTTGAGACATGAGGCGAATCCGTTACGCGGCGTCGGCATTGACCGTGTGTGCCTTCTTGTGGGGGGGGGGGCTCTACGGCGCCACGCCTCCGAAGAAGGTCATCGTGGATCAGGACGCCCGAGGTCCTGCGTCGACCGACATGCAGTCGATCCTGCTGTTCCTGCAGTCACCGGATGTCGAGGTCCTCGGCATCACGCTGGTCAGCGGAGACCAGTGGGTCAAAGAGCAGACGCAGCGCACGCTGCGCGCCGTCGAAATCGCGGGGCGGACCGACGTGCCCGTCGTGCCCGGCGCGGAACACCCGTTCATCAACTCGAAGGAGCTGTCGGAGGCGTGGGAAGAGCAATTCGGCACGCTCGGGTTCAAGGGCGCGTGGACGGCGCGAACGTACCATGCGCCTGACGTGATTCCCGAACTGAAAGAGGGGATGCCGACGACGAAGCCGCTCAACGAGCATGCGGCGAACTTCATCATCCGGATGGTGCATAAGTACCCCAACGAAGTGACCATCTGGGCCGGCGGGCCGCTCACCAACGTCGCGTTGGCCCTGCGGCTGGATCCTGAAGTCGCGACCCTGGCGAAGGAGCTGGTGCTCATGGGGGCCGGGTTCAACTCGGACAAGGGCGGCATCCACCGGATCAACGGCCGCCGCGAGTTCAACTGGTGGTTTGATCCCGAGGCCGTCCGCATCGCCATGAGTGCGCCCTGGAAGAAGATCACGATCACGCCCGTCGACATTTCCGTGAAGACACGGCTCAGCCCGGAGATCAAGGCGGAGATCGCCAAGGCACAGACGCCGCTCGCCGACTATCACACGAAGTTCGCAGGCGGCAGCTACATGTGGGACGAGATCTCTGCGCTGGCGTTCATGGACCCGACGATCATCACCAAGGAACAAGAGCTGTTCGTCAACATCGACATCAATCACGGCGCCAGCTACGGTCAGACGATCTTCGTCGAGAAGGACATGGATGCGCGGCCCGGCGAAACGCCGGTTACCCGCAAGATGGCCTCGTGGTGGCGCGTCGCCACGGTGCAGTGGGACCTGGATACCGCCAAGTTCTACAAGATGTACATCGACCTGATGTCGCGGCCGCCGAGGCCTCGGCAGCCATCGAAGTGAGGGCGACATGAATGCGCTTCGGCGCTTTCTCGTGCTTGGTGCGGTCATCGTCGCTGTCGTCGGAGGAGACGCAGCGGCGCTCGCGCAGGCCGCTGCGGGCCAGCGGCCTGCGTCGCCCCCTTCAGCGAGGCGCAAGGTCTTCATTGATCAGGACGGCGCCGGCCCGGCCGGGACGGACATGCTGTCCACCCTGGCGCTGCTCCAGGCGCCCGACGTAGAGGTCGTCGGCATCACCATCACGTCAGGCGATGTCTGGATGAAGGATGGCGTGCAGAACACGCTCCGGATGCTCGAACTCACCGGCCACGGCCGCATACCGGTCGCGCCGGGAGGCGAGTTCCCGCTCGTCAACACACGTGAAGAAACCGCGCAGTGGCAGGAGCAGTTCGGCGAGTTCTCCTACACCGGCGCGTGGAGTCCGAGGCGCTATCACGAGCCCGGCGTCGTGTCGACGCCCGCGGCCGGGCCGACAGCGCTCAAGCCGGTGGCTACGCATGGCGCCAACCTGCTGATCCAGACCATCCACCAATACCCGAACGAGGTCACCGTATGGGTGGGTGGTCCGTTCACGACCGTGGCGCTGGCCTTGAAGCTCGATCCCGACATCGCGACCCTCGCGAAAGAACTCGTGCTGATGGGCGCAGGATTCAACGTTGACAAGGGCGGGAACCATCGCATCAACGGACGCCGCGAGTTCAACTGGTGGTGGGACCCCGAGGCGACCCGCATTGCCATGAGTGCTCCGTGGAAGCGGATCACCATCACCCCTGTCGACATCTCGGTCAAGACGACGCTGGGCGATGACGTGAAACAGAAGATCGCGCAATCCACCACGCTCGCCGCCCAGTACGTCACCAAGTTCTCTCCGGTCGGCAGGGGCGGCGGCTACATGTGGGACGAGATTGCGGCGCTCGCCTTCCTGGATCCGACGCTCATCACCCGGCAGCAGGAACTCTACGTCAATATCGATATCGACCACGGCGCCGGGTATGGGCAGACGATCTTTGTCGAGAAGGAGTTGTCTCAAACTCCCGGGCAGCCACCCGTGCTGCGGAAGATGCCGTCCTGGTGGCGGCTGGCCAGCGTCCAGTGGGATCTGGACCTTCCGCGGTTCTACAACCTGTTTGCGGAATTGATGAGTAGATGACATGAAGAAACTACATGTGTTGACGACCGTCCTCGCCCTGGTCTTCATCACCGGCGCAATGGCCGCCGCGCAGACCCCGGCGGTCCAGAAGGTGATCTTCGACACCGATTTCGTGATCCCGCCCCAGGACGACGGCATGGCGCTGCTGTTCGCGGTGAAATCGCCCGAGTTGCAGATTCTCGGCATCACGACCGTCGCGGGCAACGACAGCATGGAACGCGCAACCTCGGACGCACTGCGGGTTCTGGAAATCGCCGGGCGCACGGACATCCCCGTGTATCGGGGGGCGAACATGCCGCTCATGCATGAAAAGACCGAGTGGGCGACGACCGTGCACGGGAAATGGTGGTCGGACGACGCGCCCGCGGCCCCACCCGGAGGTTTCGCGAAGAAGCAGGCCGAGAAGGAATCGGCGGTGGAGTTCATCATCCGAACGGTGAACGCGAACCCCGGCGAAGTGACGATCATCGCGATCGGGCCCCTGACGAACGTGGCGATGGCCCTTCGGCTGGAGCCAGGACTGGCTCAGAAGATCAAGAAACTGGCCGTCATGGGCGGGGCGTTTGCGTCGATCCCGGATGGCTCCGGCAATCTGACGCCCAATGCCGAGTTCAACATCTGGGT
>JAPKZP010000807.1 GCA_026393735.1 Acidobacteriota bacterium | reverse complement strand
TGGTGCGCGGCGACGGCGAACTGCCGCTGCTGAAGCTGCTCGGCATCCTGGGAACGGGCGGGCGGAGCCTCGGGCGTGTCCCCAACCTGGCCTGGCGGGGAAAAGAGGGAGTACCGCTGAACCGGACGTCCTATGCCGCCGGTTCGGCCACGCTCACCGGGCTCGGCCTGGCGGGGCTCCGCTTCGTGCTCAACCGCCGGCTCACGCCGCGCCGCGGCATCTGCTTCGAGGACGGCATGTTCACCTACGTGCAGGCGCGCGGCTGCGCCGACAACTGTTCCGCCTGCGGCGGCGGCAGGGACGCGCAGCGGCGCATGTGCGGCAGGCGGGGCGTGGCCCTCAAATCCCCGGCTTCCGTGGTCCGGGATTTCGCCGAACTGGCGGCGATGGGGATAAAAGAGATACAGCTGCCGCTTAACCCGCTTCCTTCGGACGCCTATTATATCGCGCTGCTGAAGCTGCTGATGAAGAAAAAGCTGCGGCCGGTGCTGAAGATAGAACTGTGCGGCCTGCCTTCAGGGAAACTGCTGAAATGGCTCGGCCGCGCGCTGGGCTGGCGTGGCGTCGTGCAGGCCACGAACCCCGAGTTCCGCAAGGACCCGGGCGACAAGATGGGCGGCGACGAGCGGATCCTGCGCCAGACGATCTCGATCGCCCGCGAACGGACGATCGCCGAGGCCTACCGCGAGCGGCTCGCTATCGAGAATCACGGGCCGATCACGTTCGACTGCAACGTCGAGCTCGAGTTCGACGCCGACTACGCCGACATCTTTGAGGTTCGCGGCTACTCCCGGCCGGCTCGCGGGACGCTCCTGCCGATCGAGGCGACCGCCGACGGCGGGCTCGTCTTCGGCTACGTGGGGCTCGACGGCGTCACCGTGCGGACGCACTTCGCCTTCGATCCGGCGCCCACGCTGGAGCCGACGCGGGACGACCAGGATGGCTCGGTCGTTGCGCGCTGGACGAGCCTGCTCCGCCCCGGCGAGCGGCGCCAGATCGCCTGGACCGTGCACGCCTCGCGTGAGCCGGCGCAGAGCGTCCACGCGCTCGATCCGGACGCGCTCGATCCGGCCCACGCCCATGCCAACTGGCTGAGCGAGAGCTCGGTCATCGAAACCGACCATGAGCTGATCAACCAGGTCATCCGCCGCTCGCTGGACGACCTGTGCCTGCTCGAGTCGACCGACCCGCTCGGCGATCGGTTCATCGCCGCGGGCGTGCCCTGGTTCATGACGCTCTTCGGGCGCGATTCGCTGATCACCTCGCTCCAGACGGTCTCCTTTGCGCCGCGCCTGGCGATCCAGTCCCTGCAGATTCTGGCCAAGCGCCAGGCCACGGCCGTCGACGCCTGGCGCGACGCGGAACCGGGCAAGATCCTGCACGAGTTCCGGACCGGCGAGATGAGCCGGACCGGCGAGCTCCCGTTCGCGCCCTATTACGGCTCGATCGATTCGACGCCGCTGTGGCTCATCCTGCTCGGCGAGACGCACGACTGGACCGGCGACGACGGCCTGGTCGATGCCAACGAGTTGAGCGACCTGAAGACGATCTTGAGCAACGCCGCGACGCTGAAGATTCCCG
>JAPKZP010000229.1 GCA_026393735.1 Acidobacteriota bacterium | reverse complement strand
GCTCTCGCTGTTCGGGGCGCTCCCGTCACCACCCGGGGCTTCGCCGAGCCTGGAGCTGCAGTTGTACCCGCACTTCGCGCTCGCCGACGGGCGCTCGGGCAACAACGGCTGGCTCAACGAGCTCCCCGACCCGATCACCCGTATTACCTGGGGCGGCGCACTCTCAATCGCTCCTCGCCGGTTCGACGAGATGAAGCTCGCCAACGGCGACCTCGTCGAGATCGACGCGGGCCACGCGAAAGTGGTGGCGCCCGCGTACCGGCACGCGGGGATGCACCACGACCAGGTCGCGCTGCCGCTCGGCCTCGGCCGCACGGCGTGCGGTGTCATTGGCGCGGGCATCGGCCCGAACGCCTATCCGCTCCGCGCGCTCGCGGCGGGGCGGCTGCTGTCGGCCGGCCTGCCCGTGACGATTCGCCGGGTGGACGGCCATGAGCCGCTGGCGTTCGCGCAGGGCTCCGATGTGATCGACCGCGATCGCCGGCCGCTCGTGCCCGTCACGACGCTCTCGGCCTACGAGACGAACGCGAAGGCGGGCACCGAGCAGCAGGAAGGCGGCCGGTCGATCTGGTCCGGGCACGAGTACCCCAACGCCCGGTGGGCGATGGCGATCGACTTGAGCAAGTGCAACGGCTGCGGCAAGTGCGTCATCGGCTGCCAGGCCGAGAACAACATCCCGGTCGTCGGGCGGACCGGCATCCTCGATGGCCGCGAGATGTCGTGGATGCGGATCGACCGTTACTACGACGCGCCGAAGAAGGACGGCAGGTGGGACGCGGACGTCTGGGACGGGCCGCTTGCCGTGGTCGAGGAGCCGCAGACGCTGTTCGAACCGATGCTCTGCCAGCACTGCGAGAACGCGCCGTGCGAGACCGTCTGCCCGTTCGTGGCGACCCTGCACAGCGCCGACGGCCTCAACCAGCAGGTCTACAACCGCTGCTTCGGGACCCGCGACTGCGCGAACAACTGCCCGTTCAAGGTGCGGCGGTTCAACTTCTGGGAATACGGCAAGAAGCAGGAGAGCAGCTTCTTCCGGTGGCTCGTGCCCCGCATCGCGCGTGCCGCCGAGCTCAACACGCGGAACCCGATCCAGATGAAGAACAACCCGGAGGTCACGGTGCGGAGCCGCGGCGTGATGGAGAAGTGCTCCTTCTGCATCCAGCGGATCCGTGCGGCCGGGGCGGAGGCGGTGCGCGAGGGGAGGAAGAAAGATCACTTCCCCGACGGCGCGGTCGTGCCGGCGTGCATGGAAGCCTGCCCGACCGGCGCCATCACCTTCGGCGACGTGAACCAACCCGGGTCGCGCGTGGCGGCCCTCGCGGCGCACCCGCGCGCCATGCGGCTTCTCGACGCCGTGGGCGTCAAGCCGTCCATCTCCTATCTGTCGAAGGTGCGCCATGACAAGGCATGAGGCGAGTCCCTACGCCACGGTGATGGACGACGGCCAGCTCACCGGCCGGCCCATCGTCGTCTCTGGTGCCGGTCCGTACGGGGGCGACCTCGAGGTCCCCGAGCCGCTCGTCACAGGCGGGAAGAAGTGGGTCGACGTCGATCGCGACATCTGCATGCACGCCGAGCAGTTCCCCACGAAGAAGTGGTGGATCGCGTTCAGCATCGCGCTCGCCTTCCTCGGCGTGCTGGTGTTCGCGCTGATCACGCTCTTCTACACCGGCATGGGCATCCTCGGCGTGAACCAGCCGGTCGGGTGGGGCTCGTTCATCATCAACTTCGTGTTCTGGATCGGCATCGGCCACGCCGGCACACTCATCTCGGCCGTCCTCTACCTCTTCCGCCAGCAGTGGAGGACCGGCATCAACCGCGCGGCCGAGGCGATGACGCTCTTCGCCGTCGCGTGCGCCGGGATCTTCCCGATCATCCACCTCGGGCGGCCGTGGTTCGCGTACTGGCTCGTCCCGTACCCCAACGCGCGCGGGCCGCTCTGGGTGAACTTCAACTCGCCGCTGGCGTGGGACATCTTTGCCATCTCCACCTACGGCCTCGTCTCCCTCACGTTCTGGTACGTCGGGCTGCTGCCCGACCTCGCCACCGTCCGGGATCGGGCGACCCACCCCTGGCGGAAGGCGCTCTACAACGCGATGAGCTTCGGCTGGACCGGCTCCCACCGGGCCTGGCGGCACTACGAGTCGGCCTATATGATCCTGGCCGGGCTGGCCACGCCGCTCGTCTTCTCGGTCCACACGATCGTCTCGTTCGACTTCGCCACGTCGGTCATGCCGGGCTGGCACACGACGATCTTCCCGCCCTATTTCGTCATCGGGGCCATCTTCTCCGGGTTCGCGATGGTCATCACGCTGATGACCTTCATGCGCGGCTACTTCGGGATGAAGCACTACGTCACCCTGAACCACATGGAGGCGATGGCGAAGATCCTGTTGTTCACCGGGATGATGGTCGGGTTCGCCTACTCCACCGAGTTCTTCATGGCTTGGTACTCCGGGAGCGAGTGGGAGGGGTTCGTCTTCAAGAACCGCGCGTTCGGCCCGTACGGCTGGGCCTACGCGATCATGTTCACCTGCAACGCGATCATCCCGCAGATCTTCTGGTTCAAGCCGATGCGGCGGCACACCTGGGTGCTGTTCACGGTCTCGATCCTCGTCAACGTCGGGATGTGGTTCGAGCGCTACGTCATTGTCGTGACCTCGCTCCACCGCGACTTCCTTCCCTCGTCGTGGGGCATGTATGCGCTGACGGCCTGGGACTACGCAATTCTCGCCGGGTCCTTCGGTCTCTTCTTCACCCTCTTCCTCCTGTTCGTCCGCGTCCTGCCCGTCGTGGCGATCTCGGAAGTCAAGGGCGTGATGGATCCGAAGGTTGCCCGGAGCAACCCAACTCCCGCCGCCGGCGCGGCGCTCCAGGAGGCGTGAGCCATGACGCCGACTTCGACCACAGGTATCCTCGGCCACTTCTACGAGCCGGCTGACGCCCTGGCCGCGGCCGCGAAGGTCCGCGCCGCCGGCTGGACGCACTTCGACTTCCTGACCCCGTTCCCCATCCACGGGATGGAGGACGCGATGGGGCAGAAGAAGTCGTGGATCCCGTATGTCACGGCCGTGCTCGCGCTCTGCGGCATCCTCTTCGCCCAGGGCCTCCAGAACTACGTGATGGTGTGGGACTGGCCGATGAACTTCGGCGGCAAGCCGTTCGCGGCCTGGCCCGCCTTCATCCCGATCACCTTCGAGGCGATGGTTTTCTGGGCCGCGCTCGGGAGCGCGCTCATCGCGATCATCGCGGGAAAGATGGACACGATCCCGCAGCCGCCGCCGATGCTCGTCAAGACCGGGGCGACGATCGATCGGTTCGTCCTCTGGATCTCCGCCACGGATCCGAAATGGGACGCCGCGAAGGCCGAGGCCTTCGTCCGTTCGCTCGGCGCCGATGGCGTGAGGCTCGTCGATGTGGGAGGAGGAGCCGATGCGTAACGCCGCCCGGGCGCTTGCTCTCGTCACGCTCACCGCGCTCCTGACCGCCTGCGACGTCGGCCTCCCGGCCGGGCGGACGCCCCATCGCGAGGGGAACTACCTCGACATGATCGACCAGCCGAAGCTGAAGCCTCAGCGGAAGGACATCTTCAACGGGCGGCCGACGGGCCTCATGGAGCCGCAGCTCGGGTCCGTGGCGCTCGGCGAGACCCCGTACCCGTACGCGCAGAACGAAGCGGACCGCGCCGGCGCGGAACTGGTGAACCCGCTCCAGCCGACGCCCGAGGTCGTGGCGCACGGCAGGTTCGTATTCGAGAACGTGTGCATCACCTGTCACGGCCCGAAGGGCGCCGGCGACGGCCACGTGACGGCGCTGTTCCCGAAGCCGCCGAGCCTGATGACGCAAAAGGTGCGCGACTGGCCAGACGGGCAGCTGTTCCACCGTCCGATGCGGGGCCAGAACTCGATGCCAAGCCACGCGCGGCAGGTCGACGCGCGCGACGCCTGGTCCGCCGTGCTCTACATCCGCGAGATGCAGAAGGTCGAGCCGGTCGCCAAGGGAGGGAAGTGAAGCCATGAGCCATCCTCACTCTCACGCGCTCCCGGCAGCGCCAGGCAAGCTCACCCTTCCCGGCGTCGTTCAGATCCTCGCGGTCGTGGCGGTTCTCGCCGGCGCCGGGGCGCTCGCCTTCGCGTACAGCCGCGGCGACGCGCCCCTCTTCTGGAGTTCCTATCTGATCGGCGTGTTCTACGCGCTCGGTCTGGGTGTCTTCGGCGCAGCCTGGCTCGCGATCCTCTACCTCACCCGCGCCGATTGGTCCGTCACGATGCGACGCATCCCCGAGGCGATGACAGCGTGGCTGCTCCCGGGCGGTGCGCTGGCGATGGCCGTGGGCGTGGGCGCGCACTCCCTCTACCACTGGTCGCACGCCGAACTCGTGGCGCAGGATGCGCTGCTCACGCACAAGGCGCCGTTCCTGAACATGACGATGTTCACGGCGCTCGTCGGCGTGAGCCTCGTGCTGTGGATCGTCTTCGCAGCGCTCCTGGTCGGCACCTCGCATCGGCAGGATCGGAACGGGGGCATCGCGCCGACGCGGAAGAGCCGGACCCTCTCGGCGCTCTTCCTCATCATCTTCGCGCTGACGATCAGCACCGTCAGTTTCTACCTCCTCATGTCGCTGGAGGCGCACTGGTTCTCGACCATGTTCGCGGTGCTCGTGTTCACCGATGTCATCCAGACAGGCACGGCCTTCGTCGCGGTGGTGGCCGGCCTCCTCGTCATGACGGGGAGGCTGAAGGGGTTCGTGAACGAGAACCACCTCCACAGCCTCGCGAAGATGGTGTTCGCGGCGACCGGCTTCTGGGCCTACATCTACTTCTGCCAGCACATGCTGATCTGGTACGCGAACCTCCCCGAGGAGACCGTCTACTTCATGCGTCGGATGGAGAACGGCTGGCTTCCGTACCTGCTGCTGCTCCCCGCGCTGAAATTCGTCGTGCCGTTCCTCCTGCTGGTGCCGCGCGACGCCAAGCGCAACCCGAGGGTGCTGGTCCGCGTGTCGATCCTGATTCTCCTCGCGCAGTTCCTGGAGCTGTACGTGATGGTCGGCCCGGCGGTGGGGCACGGCGAAGAGGTCGCCCATGGGCACGTGCCGCTCGTCGAGTTCGCGGCCACGCTGGGCTTCGTCGGCCTGTTCACCCTGGTCTTCGGCTGGTTCCTCGCGCGCCACAACGCCGTGCCGTTGAAAGACCCTTCGATTGGGGCGTGCCTCGAGTACCACACGTGAAAAACCTCTCCCGGAGAGGTTTGTAAACAACTCCGGGAGAGGTTTTTCGACGTGCGTGAGGGCCCATGAAAGTCATCTCCACGATTGTCGGCCTTCTGGTCCTCGGTCTC
>JAPKZP010000091.1 GCA_026393735.1 Acidobacteriota bacterium | reverse complement strand
GGTCGGTGACGGTGACGATGATGGCGGGCTTGTCCTCCCCATCCTCCGCCCGAAGTGCGTCCCACCCTGGGAAGGTGACGGCCTTGCCTTCCTTCTGCTGCGCCTGCTCCCGGTCCCGCCTGGCCTCGGCGGCGGTCTTGATGGAGTCCTTGAGGTAGTAGGTGACGACCGCGCCGAACGGCGTGTTGGGTGCCGTGAAGTACGTCTCGCCGTACATCCCCTTGGCGCTGTCGCCGATGGGGGTCTGCGGAACGTACATGTAGGCCTTCTTCACGGGGAACAGCAGCGCGTCCTTCGCGAAGGCCTCCTCGCTCGCGAGACGCAGAGGAGAGTAGTCGTCGAGGACGAAGAAGCTCCGCCCGAAGGACGCCCCGACGAGGTCGTTCTCACGCTCCTGGATCTCGATGTCGCGGAACGCAATCACCGGCGCGCCGCCGCTCAACTTCACCCAGCGGCTGCCGCCATCCAGCGTGACGTAGATCCCGAACTCCGTCCCGGCGAAGAGCAGCTCTTTCTTCACGTGGTCCTGCGCGACCGACCACACCCAGCCGCGCTGCGGAAGGTCGCCGGCGATGGACCGCCACGTGCGGCCCCGGTCGTCGCTGCGCAGGAGGTAGGGCTTGTAGTCGCCGGTCTTGTGCTGGTCGACCGCCACGAACACGGTGTCCTTCTCGAGGCGGGACGCCTTGATCTCGTTCACGAAGAAGCGGTCGGCAACGCCGGGCAGCGCGTCGATGTTCCGCCAGGTCCTGCCGCCGTCCTCGGTCACCTGCACATGCCCGTCGTCTGTGCCCGCGTAGAGCAGCCCTTCGACGAGCGGCGATTCGCTGATCGTCGTGATCGTCGAGTACATGGACATGGCCCCGTGATCCCAGAGCGCGTCCGCACTCCAGGTCCGGCCCATGATCGGCTGCTCGAGCCGGAAGATGTTGCGGGTGAGATCGGGACTGATCTTCGTCCACGAGTCGCCGCGGTCGTCGCTGCGCCACACGTACTGCGACCCGTAGTAAATCCGGGTATGCGCGTGAGGGCTGACGATCACGGGCGAGTCCCAGTTGAACCGGAGCGGTGCCTCGTCGGCGGCCGGCCGAGGGCTGATGTAGACCGTTTCCTGGCTGCGGCGGTCGTACCGGACGAGATTGCCCTCCTGCCACTCGAGATACACGATGTCCGGGTCGGTCGGGTCGACGGCGCACGCGTAGCCGTCCGCGCCGTAGGTGACGATCCAGTCGGCGTTGCTGATGCCGTGCGCGTTCAGCGTCCGGGAGGGACCCGCCTGCGTGCCGTTGTCCTGCGCGCCGCCGTGGATGTTGTAGAAGGGCTTCGCGTTGTCCAGTGAGAGCTTGTAGAACTGCGTGATGGGCATGTTCTCGAAGAACCGCCAGGTCCTGCCGAGGTCGCGGCTCTCGTACACGCCGCCGTCGCTGCCGTTCAGGATGTAGTCCGCATCACCCGGCACGAACGCCATCGCATGGTTGTCGCCGTGCTTGTTCTTTTCGGGCACGCGCTGCCACGTCTTGCCCCCGTCGTGGGTGACGCGCAGGCCGGGGTCCATCTGGTAGACCCGGTCGAACGTGTTCGGATCAGCGAAGATCTCCTGGTAGTAGTGCGGCCCCGTACCGCTGCTGATGTAGCTGTTGCGCTTCTCCCAGCTCTCGCCCTTGTCGGTCGAGCGGTAGAAGCCGCGCTCGTCCGGCGACGCCTCGACTGTCGCGTAGACGATGCGCGGGTCGATCGGCGACACCGCAAGGCCGATCTTGCCGATGTCCCCGCCCGGCAGGCCGACGGTCAGCTTGCGCCACGTCTTCCCCGCGTCCATCGACTTGTAGATGCCGGAGTCGGGACCGCCGCCGACGAACGCGGCGACAGACCGGCGGCGCTGGTAGGCGGCGGCGTAGACGATGTCGGGGTTCGAGGGGTCCAGCTCGGCGCTGGCCACCCCCGTGTCTTTGTTGATCTCGAGCGACGGCGCCCAGGTGACGCCTCCGTCGGTGGACTTGTAAAGCCCACGCTCGCCACCGGACGACCAGAGCGGCCCTTCGGCGGCCACGTAGATCACGCTCGAGTTGCGCGGATCGACGAGGATGCGCGAGATGTGATCCGACTGGCGCAAGCCCATGTTCGTCCAGGTCTTGCCGCCGTTCAGGCTCTTGTAGACGCCGTCGCCGATGCCGACGTGGCGCCCGCTGACGTTTTCACCGGTTCCGACCCAGATCGTGTCGGGTGTGGACGGGTCGATGGTGACGCAGCCGATCGAGTAGGAACCCTGGCTGTCGAAGATCGGCGTCCACGTCGTGCCGGCATTCTCGGTCTTCCAGACGCCTCCCGAGCCGGCGGTCACGTACCAGACGTGCCGCCTTTTCGGGTGAATGGCGATATCGCTGATGCGGCCCGCCATGACAGCCGGACCGATGTTGCGGAACGCCAGGCCCGACAGGGCGGCCTCTGTCACGAGTCTCTTCGGCGACTGCGACGCGGCGGGCGCATCCGGCTTGGGCGGCGAGGCTTTTGGCTTCTGGGCCAGCGGCGCGATCGAGAGGGCGACGACAAGGACAACGATGCCGAAGACGATTCTGCGCACGGGTTTCTCCTCTACACGCCGCATCCTGACGCCAGTCGGAAGCCAGCCTCTACCCGTTCGCGCGTTCGAACTCCTGCATGAATTCGATGAGCGCGTCGACGCCGTCCTCGGGGAACGCGTTGTAGATGGAGGCCCGCATGCCGCCCACCGAGCGATGGCCCTTGAGGCCGTCGAGACCCACGGCCTTGGCGTCCTTCGCGAACAGGGCCTCGAGTTCCTCGCTCGGCAGCCGGAACGTCACGTTCATCAGCGACCGGCACTCCTTCGCCGAGTGCCCCTTGTAGAAGCCGCTGCGGTCGATTTCCGCGTACAGCTTCGCTGCCTTGCGCTGGTTGATCGCGTGAATCCCCTCCAGCCCGCCGATGCTCAGCAGCCACTTCATCACGAGGCCCATGATGTAGATGGCGAACACGGGCGGCGTGTTGTACATCGACGTGTTGTCCGCATGGATCGCGTAGTTCAGCATCGTCGGAAGCCGCGGATCGTCGACGCGCGTCTTCAGCCACCCGTCCTTGACGATGACGAGCGCGATGCCGGCCGGGCCGATGTTCTTCTGGGCGCCCGCGTAGATGAGCGCGTGCTTCTTTACGTCCAGCGGGCGGCTGAACATGTCCGACGAGGTATCGCACACGAGCGGCACGCTGCCGGTCTCGGGCACGTACTTGAACTCGACGCCGTGGATGGTCTCGTTCGACGTGAATGCCGCGTAGGCCGCGTTCGGGTCGAGCTTGAGGTCGCCCTGCGCCGGCACAGTGTTGAAGTTGGCGGCCTCCCCTGTCCAGGCGATCTTCACGCCGCCGACCTTCTTGGCTTCCTTCACGGCTTTCTGGGACCAGGCGCCGGTCACGACGTAGTCGGCCGAACCGTCACGCGGCAGGAAGTTGAGCGGCACCATCGAGAACTGCAGGCTGGCGCCGCCCTGCAGGAAGAGGACCTTGTAGTCGTCCGGCACGCTGGCCAGCTTGCGGATGTCGGCCTCGGTCTTCGCGAGGACGCCTTCGAAGAACTTGCCGCGATGGCTCATTTCGAGGATCGACATGCCGACGCCCGGCATGCTGACCAGGTCGCGCTGCGCCTCTTCGAGGACGGGCAACGGAAGGACGGCCGGACCGGCCGCGAAATTGAACACGCGTGGTGTCATCATGATGGCTCTCCCCTACTGCACCGCAACGACGTGCACGTCGAGCACGTGCGGGTTACCGGACTTGATGGCCGCCACGACGTCGGCTGGCGGCTCACCCTTGATGCTGATGCGCGCGACTGCCGCCTCGGCGTCGGCAAAGATGATGTTCTCCGTCTCTTCCACGTTGATGCCGGCTTCGCGGAGCCGATCGAACACGTGGGCCAGCACGCCCGGCCGATCCTGGTGACGCGTCACCAGCACGTGCGTCGCCGGCGTCTTCCGGCTCAGGTTGACCACGTTCGGCACGCGGCCGGTCCCGACGTAGGTCTGGATGATGCGTACGGTTTCTGCCGCGATGGCGTCCTGCGACTGGTCCGTCGACGCCCCGATGTGATGGGTGCCGTAGACGCCCGGCAACTGGATGAGGGCGTCGGCGAAGTCCGCCGTGGGCGTCGCCGGCTCCTTGGCGTAAACGTCGAGCGCGACGCGCAGGTGCTTCTCCTTCACGGCCGCCTCGAGCGCCTTGTAGTCCACCACTTCGCCGCGCGCGGTGTTGACGAAGTACGCGCCGGGCTTCATGGCCGCGAAGACATCGGCGCCCACGACGCCCCGCGTCCGGTCGTTCAACGCGACATGCACGCTCAGGATGTCGCAGTTCGCCGCGACCTCGGCCGGCGAGTCGTACACCTTCACGATCGGGTCCGCGGCCTCGCCCGTCGCGCGCAGCCGCACGAACACGGGCATGTCGGCCGGCACGCCGTCGCGGCCGACCTTGACGCCGATCTCGCTCCACACCGCGAGATGCATCCCGAACGCCTGGGCGCGCTTGGCCATTTCCTGGCCGATGCTCCCGAAGCCCAGCAGTCCGAGCGTCCGGCCGTGCAGACCGGGTGCTTTCGAGTACTCCTTCTTGTTCCACCTGCCCGCGCGCAGGTCGAACACGTTGTCGGGAATGCGCCGATCGAGGGCCAGGATCAGGCCGAAGGCCAGCTCAGCCACCGCGATCGAGTTCTTGCCGGGACAGTTGGAGACGTAGATACCGCGGCGCGACGCGCTCTTCACGTCGATCGTGTCGTAGCCGGCGCCGGCGCGCACGATGAGAGAGAGCGTGCTCGCCTCCATGATCGCGTCGGTCACCTTGGTCGAACGCACCACCAGCACGTCCGTCTTCGTCGTCCCCAGGGCTTCGGCCAGCGCGGCCTCCTTCAGCTCCGGCTGGAACAGCACATCGAGACCCAAGGCCCGCAGCGCGTCGATGCCGCTTTGTTCGAACCTGTCGGCTATCAGTACTTTCATCACGAAACCTTCGCCCCTCGCCTCTCGCCCAACCCCTAGATGGTATGAATCAGCAGCGCGTCGCGCAGTTTCGGTTCGAACCAGGTGGACTTGGGGGGCATGATCTCGCCGGCGTCGGCAATGCCCATCAGGTCGTCCACGCTCACCGGGAACATCGAGAACGCCACTGCGGCCTTGCCGGTCGTGACCAGTTTCTCGAGCTCGGCCGTGCCACGGATGCCGCCGACAAAGTCGATCCGCTTGTCCGTGCGCACGTCCGCGATCTTGAGCACCGGGCCCAGCAGGTGGTCCTGCAGGATGCTCACGTCGAGCCGGCTGATGACGTCCTGGCCGGCGCGGGCTCCGATGTCGAGCGTGTGCCACGTGCCGCCGAGGAACATCGCCACGTCGCCCTTCCTGGCCGGCGTCGCGGGACCCCCCTCCCGGACCGCACACGTCTTCTTCACCGCGTCCATGAACGCTGCGGGCGTGAGGCCGGCGAGGTCCTTCACCGTGCGGTTGTACGGCAACACCTGCGTCTGGTTGTCGGGAAACGCCACGGCGAGGAACCAGTCGGCTTCGACGACGCCGTCTCTGCCGATCTCGCGGGCGATGGCCTTGCGCGCCCGCGCCGCCGACGCGGCGCGATGATGGCCGTCGGCGATGTAGAGCGCGGGCAGCGCCGCAAACCCGTCGACGACTGCGCGCAGGTCGGCTCCGGTCACCTTCCAGATCGTGTGCGTGACCCCGTCGGGCGCGACGATGTCGTAGAGCGGTGCGGTCTTCGCCACCTTCGCCGCCACCGCGTCAACGGCGGATGACGCCCTGTAGGTCAGGAACACCGGACCGGTCTGCGCGCGCAGTTCGGTGATGTGGCGCGTCCGATCGTCTTCCTTGTCGCGGCGCGTCTTCTCGTGCTTCTTCACGAGATCCGTCTCGTACTCGTCCACGGAGTAGCAGGCCGCCAGGCCCGTCTGCTCGTGTGTGCCCATGCGGAGCTTGTAGAAGTAGAGCGCCGGCTCGGCTTCCTCGACCATGTGCGGCCGGACCTTCGCAAACCGCTCGGCCGCCGTGCGGTACACGACGTCCGCGTAGGGATTGGTGTCGGCCGGCAGGTCGATCTCGGCCCGGGACACGTGCAGGAAGCTCAGGTCGTTGTGAGCGGTCCGCAACCGTCCGCTCGTCGAACCGGGACCGAACGACACGCCGGCACGCCTCGCGAAAGACGTGTCGGCAGAGACGTACTTCAGCAAGAACACGGGCCGGTGTCAAGGGGTGACGATCTGCCGGAGGTCCGCCCCTACCGGATCTTGGCGACCGGACGTGGTGCGGACGGGACGGCGGGATCGGCCGGAAGCAGGGCGGCGGCCTTGTCCCGATCCGCGAGAAACGCGGCCATGAGATCCGCGGGAATCGGCACGCCCGGCGGCATCCGCCGGTGCTCGGCGATGGGGTTCACATACGCAGCGTTCTTCCGGAGGCGGTAGTCGAGATGCGGGCCGGTCGACAGGCCCGACGACCCCACCCGCGCAATGGTTTCGCCCTGGCTGACGTGCTGGCCAGCGCGCACGGCGATCGACGAGAGATGCATGTACACGCTCTCGTATCCGCCTGAGTGGCGGATGACGACGAGCCGGCCGGCGTCGCCGGCGAATCCCGCCTGTGTCACCACGCCGTTGGAGACCGCCACGACAGGCGCCCCGACGGGCGCCGCGTAGTCCACCCCGAGGTGCGCCCGGCGGATGTTCAGGACCGGGTGCAGCCGGCTGTACGAAAACCCCGACGTGATGCGGGGCTCGAATTTCAGCGGCGACTTCAGGAAGAACCGCTTCAGCGATCGCCCGTGCTCGTCGTAGAAGCCGAACGTGCCGTCAGGCAATACGAAGCGGAACGCCTTGAGGAGGCGGCCGTCGTTCCGGAACTCGGCGGCCGCGATGTTCCCGTACGCGACGGATCCGTTCTCGCGAACGATCTTCTGAAATGCGAGACGGAAGGAGTCGCCGGGCTGCAGTTCGCTGTTGAAGTCGATCTCGCCCGAGAAGATGGCCGCCAACTCGATCGAGAGGTCCACGTCCTCTCCTGTAGCCTCCATCGCCTCGAAGAGCGACGGCGTGGCCTTGTCGATGAGCCCGGCCGCGGACGACAGCGATTCCACGCGCTTGTACGGGATGACCGCCGCCGTCAGCTCGCGCGGCGACTCTGGCGAGACCGGCGCCACCGTGAGATATCTGTCCGGGTCGACTTCGTAGTGGAATTCGCGCAGCCACCCGTCGAGCGTGCGTGTCAGCGTGAATGGCTGGTCCGCGCGCAGCTTGCGCGGGTCCATGTTCTTCGCCACCAACTGAACGACAGCCTCGGCTTTGTCCGCCGCGAGATAGGCGCGGAACAGCGTGGCCAGCGTGCCGTCGCGCGGAACCTTCCCCTTGATCTCCTCGGTGTCGGGCTTCAGATACCGGTCAGCCCGTGCCGGAGTGCCGTGCGGAGGCGTCGCCTCGCGCGCGCAGGCAACTGGGAGCAGGCCACCGAGCATGGCGGCACAGACCCACATCCATCTCGCGCGTCGCTGTGCGTGCTGGCGGACGTTGACCATGCTCGAAGGCACGCGCGTTGCCGTAAGGGGTGACCCGGAGGCGTCCCCGGCCTGAGCCTGGTCGAAGGCAGCCTCCGGGCCTTCCTGGATTTCGCTGCTACCGCCGCATCTGCTGCGCCCGCTCGGTCGACGGCGGCACGAGGCCCTTGATGCGCATGTAGGTCACCAGGTTGCCGTAGTGCTCGTTGTCGTGCGCAATATTCGAGATGAGGCGCGCCGCGCGCGGAACGTCGTTCTGCCCGGCCTTGACCATTTCCATCGCCTTGGCGTCGGTGAGCGTCAGGTACACCGTGTCGCAATAGGCGAACGAATCGGCCAGCGCCTTCTGAATGGCTGCCTTCGTCAGCGCGGTCTTCTCGAAATCGTCCTTGTTCGGATTCGGCTCGCCCTTGGCGACGGCGCAGTAGGTGAACTGAGTGTTCGCGACGTGGGCGAACATTTGCGCGAACGTCCGGACGTCCTTGGTCGGCTGGAACGCGTAGTCGGCTTCCGACACCTTCTCGGCCGACTGCGTGAGGTTCATCTTCTGCGAGTTGTACGCGCCGAAGAGCACGCGGCTGAGCGGATCGGTCGGGCCGACCGGGGCGGCTGCCTGAGCGGGCGCGGCAGGCGTTGCAGGAGCGGCGGCTGTCTGGGCCAGCACAGGAACGGCGACGAGCACCGCGAGTGCGGCGATGGTGAACATACGCTTCATCGGCTGTCTCCTTCGGGATGGACCCGGCCCGTGCGTTCGCTTCGTCGGGACCCTGAAAAGGGGCCTGACCTTCTGTAACGGACGACAAACCGCAACGGCCGGGCTGGGAAATCCCGTTGATCGTAGCACACGGGCCGCGGGAACGCCGCCCGTCGGACGCGGGTGGCCGCGGCGCTTCCCATCTGCCCGCCCTTCGACAAGCTCAGGGCGTCCTGAGCCTGTCGAAGGACGCAGGCAGCACAGCCGAAGCTCAGCCGAGGACAGATGGGAACGGCGCGGACAGGACCCGCGGCCGAGGTGTCGGCAACCCCGCATCGCCGGCGTCCATTTAAGGCAGCCGGTGGTGCTTCGCCGCCCAGGCGTGCAGCGCGGCCTGGCGCTCCCGGGCCGCGGGCTGGGCTTCCCACTCGTCAACGGGCCACGGCAGCTTCCACGTCCAGTTCCGGTCGTCGACGAGGGCCGGCACGTTGACGCGATCGGTCCAGCCAAAGGCATCCTGCACGGGCAGTGTCAGCAGCGCCGACCCCGACGCGTACAGTGCCTCGAGCAGCGCGTCGCGGATGCCAGGCAGGAACGGATCCGTCGGCAGTCCTGCGGGCTGGACGACATCGAGCTGGGCCGTCCGGTCGTCGGCATCCAGGCCCTCCCACCACGACGCCAGCGTGTCGGTATCGTGGGTTCCCGTGGTCGCGAGCGAGGACGCCGGATACGCGGCCGGACTGACGAACGGCTGGCCGGGCTCTTTCCAATGTCGCTCCCACCGCATCACCCGGTAACCGGGGATGCCGAGCCGGCGCAGGTCCTCACGCACGAAATCCGGAATGGTCCCCAGGTCCTCGGCGATGACAGCGGCGCCCGACGCCTGGAGCACCTGCAGCACGGCGTCGCCCTGGGCGATCTGCGCGGCCTTGTCTCCGGGCACGAAGTGCGCCGGCGTGCCATCCAGCGGAAACACCCACGACCGGAACAGTCCGACCACGTGATCGACTCTGAAGGCATCGAAGAGGGCCGCCGCACGTCGGGCGCGCGCGCCGAACCACGCATACCGGCGGTCGCGCATGACGTCCCATCTGTAGACCGGCAACTGCCAGTTCTGCCCCTTGTCGCTGAACGCATCGGGAGGCGCCCCGACGGTGCCGTCGAACGCGAACAGATCCTGGCTGGCCCAGACATCCGCGCTGTCCGCTGCCACTCCGAACGGGAAGTCCCCCACCATGCGGATGCCGGCCGCGTCGGCCCTGGCGGCCTGCCACTGCTGCTCAGCAGTCCACTGGAGGTACTGCCGGTAGAGCACCTCCAGTCCGGCCTCGCGTTTCAGCCGGCCGACGGCGGAGGCGCGCCGGCCGCGCATGCCGGGCTCCCACGCACGCCACGTCTGTCCGTCGGACAGCTGATGAGCCGCGCGAAACACCGCGTAGTCGTCGAGCCACCACGCCTGTTCTTCGACGTACGCCCGCAACTCGGCGGCACGGCGACTCTCCCGCGTCCACTCGCGATCGAGAAAGCGCGCGAAGCACCGGCGCAGGGTCCGATCCTTGATCGTCCGGATGGCCCAGTAGTCCACGCCACGTTTCGCGCGCACCTCTGCCAGAACACCCCGCACCGAGAAGTCGAGCGCGTCTTCGCCTCCAAGTGCCTGGAAATCCGGCATATCGGCGATTGAAATGAAGATCGGATCGAGCGCCATCGAACTCGTCGCCGAGTACGGCGAACTCTGCCCGGGCGCCATCTCGTTGATCGGGAGGAGCTGCAGCAGCCCCATGCCGGCGTCGCGCATCCAGCGCGCCATGACGGGGACGTCGCCGAATTCACCGATGCCCCAGCTTCGCGACGAGGGCATGGAAAAGAGCGGCAGGAGGAGCCCGGCCTGACGTCTGAGGCCGGTCGCGGCCGCGAGGCTCACTCGGCAGCCTCCACGCGAGCCAGCAGCCGGTTTGTCGCGCGGTCGAATACGTCGGGCCTGGGCAACAGGCTCACGACGAGGAACGCTTCGCGCGGGAAGTCGAAGAAGTAGCCTGGATGCGCGAGGACGCGATCCTGTTCCAGCAGCTGGAGGACGAGCGATTCCTCGGTCTGCATCGCCGGCACTTGGATGACCGCGTACCACCCGCCTTCCGACTGGAGCACGCCCACCGACGGGAACCGGGGTGCCGCGGCGATGAGGGCGCGGTAGTTACGGGTGACGCGCTCGCGGATCTGCGTGCGGACCGAGGCGCCGGCGGCCAGCAGCGCGGGAAGCCCTACCTGCACGGGCGTTGCGACGGAGAGGTACGTGTCGCAGATCAGCTCGAGGCGCTCGAGCGCCGGCTTGATGAGGTCGTCGGGTCCGCTCACGACCATCCACCCCAGCTTCAGCTGGGGCAGCCCGAGCGACTTCGACAACCCGCCGAGCCCGAACGTCAGGGCCTCGCGTTGCGCGAGGACCGAGCAGGTGCGTGGCAGATCCGCATCGAGCACGTATTCCGAGAACACCTCGTCGCCGATGAGTGCGAGTCCGTGGGCCCGGCAATGGCCCGCCAGCGCATCGAGTTCCGCCCGTTTGAGGTACGACCCGGTCGGGTTGTTGGGATTGACGACGATGACGGCCCGGGTGCGATCGGTGGTGGCGCGCTTGAGACCGTCGATGTCGATCGACCAGGCCCCGTGATGATCGAGGCGGTACGGCCGCACGCGCACGGAGTCGAGTGCGGCCAGGTAGTCGAACAGCGGGTAACTCGGCGCCGGCACCAGCACATCGTCGCCCGCGTCGCACAGCAGCTTGAAGAGCAGCGAGTACGCCTCGCTGGTGCTCGCGGTGAGAACCACCCGATCGCGCGGGACGGCGACCCCCCTCCGGCGGAAGTCCGCCACGACGGCGTCGCGCGCGGATGGCAGGCCGAAGGGCTGCGGCGCGTACGACAGGGCCTCGGGCGACGCGAGCGCGTCGAGCAGCCGAGCCGGGTAGTGCAGGCCCGCACTCGTCGGGTTCGACTCGGTCAGGTCGTCGAACTCGATGCCTGCCTGTCGAAAACGGTCAAGCGCCGCCGACAGGCGGTTCGGAGTGAGATCGGAGGCGACGCGGGAGGAGAACATAGGGAAGGCCGTTCTCCATCAGGATACAATGACGCCACTCGTCTGACGAGTTCCGTTTCGCGTGTCTTCAGATTTCTTTCCGGTCATCTGCGGAGGTCGGCGATGAAGAAGGTCCTGCTCCTGACGTTCCTGGTGGTCGCCGCGTGTGTCGTGCCAGCGGTACAGGCCCAGCAGCCGCCGCAACTCGAGACCGGCTATCAGCTCCCGCCCAAGGTGATCGTCGACATCCTCGACGCGCCGCCACCGCCGACGGCGATCGTCAGCCCGGCCCGCGATGTCGTCGCGCTCCTGGATCGTGTGAGCATGCCCAGGATTGCGGACCTCGCCGAGCCCATGCTGCGGCTTGGCGGATCGCGGATCAACCCCAGGACCAACGGGCCGCACAACCCGCGGACCGTGATCGGCATCACGTTGAAGAAGATCGCGGACGGCACCGAGACGAAGACCGTCCTGCCGGCCGGCACGCGCCTCGGGCCGCCGAGCTTCTCTCCTGACGGCAAGTGGCTGTCGTTCCTGGTGTACCGCTCGAACGGCATCGAGCTCTGGATGGCCGACACCGCCACGGCGCAGGCGAAAGCCGTCACGAGCGCCACGATCAACGGCCTGGGCGGCTGCTCGTGGCTGCAGGACAGTTCGGCGCAACTCTGCCACTTCATCCTCACGAGCCGGAGTCCGGCGCCAGCGCAGCCGGCCGTGCCGACAGGGCCGCGCGTCCAGGAGAGCCTCGGAAAGGCCGCGCCGGCCGCCACCTATCAGGACCTCCTCACCAGCGCGCACGACGAGTCCCTCTACGAGTACTACTTCACTTCGCAACTCGCGATCGTCACGCCGGCTGGAGCGAAAACCCCCATCGGCAAGCCGGCGATCTTCGCCCAGGCGTCGATGTCACCCGACGGGCAGTTCGTCCTCGTCGCGCGCACGAAGCGGCCGTTCTCGCGCCTCATTCCCGCCTCCGAGTTCCCGCAGGATCTCGAGATCTGGAACCGCAAGGGCGACGTCGTCCGGAAGATCGGCGAGCAGCCGCTCGGCGAGGGCGTCCCGATTGGGGGCGTGGCCATCGGACCGCGATCGCTCGAGTGGCAGGCCACCCAGCCGAACACGGTCGTGTGGGCCGAGGCCCTCGACAATGGCAATCCCAGGAACAAGGTGCCGGCACGCGACAAGGTGCTGACGCTCAAGGCACCCTTCACGGGCGAGCCGTCGGAGATGGCGAAGACCGAGTTCCGTTTCAACGACGTCGCGTGGACCGAGAAGGGCCTGGCGATGCTCCGGGAGTCCGACCGGGCGACGCGCATGACGCGCACGTGGCTCATCGACGCGCCGGGCGCGGCACCGCGCAAGCTCTGGGAGCGCAAGCAGCAGGACCGCTATGCCGACCCGGGCATGCCGATGTACCGCCCGGGCCGCGACTATGTGCTGCAGTCCGGTGACGCGATCTACCTCGCAGGGGCCGGCGCGTCGCCGCAGGGCGATCGCCCGTTCCTCGATCGGCTCAACCTGAAGACGCTGACGACCGAGCGGCTCTTCCAGACCGACGACAAGAGCTACGAAACCGTCACGACCCTGCTCGACGACGAGGCGAAGCAGGTGCTGACGCGGTGGGAGACGAAGACGGACGTCCCGAACTACTACGTGCGCGATCTCGGCACGGGCGCGAGGCGCGCGCTGACGCAGTTGAAGGATCCGGCGCCCCAGCTGATGGGCCTCCGGAAACAGCTCGTCACCTACGACCGGAAGGACGGCGTCACGCTGTCGGCGACCGTCTACCTGCCGCCCGACTACAAGCCGGGCACGAAGCTGCCGTTCGTGCTGTGGGCATACCCGGCGGAATTCACCGACGCCGCCACGGCGAGCCAGGTGTCCGGGTCGGCCAATCGGTTCACGACTATCTCCGGCGCCTCCCAGTTGCTGTTCCTGACCCAGGGCTACGGCGTGATGGACAACCCGACGATGCCCATCATCGGACCGGGGGAAACGGCGAACGACACGTACGTGGAGCAGTTGGTCGCGAGCGCCGAGGCCGCCATCGACAAGATCGTGGACATGGGCGTCGCCGACCGCGATCGCATCGGCGTCGCGGGACACAGCTACGGGGCGTTCATGACGGCCAACCTGCTCGCCCACAGCCGCCTCTTCCGGGCGGGCGCGGCGCGCAGCGGGGCCTACAACCGGACGCTCACACCCTTCGGATTCCAGAACGAGGAGCGCACGTTCTGGGAAGTCCCCGAGGTCTACTCGAAGATGTCGCCGTTCTGGTTCGCGCACACGATCGAGGATCCGATCCTGCTGATCCACGGCGAGGCCGACAACAACTCGGGCACGTTCCCGATCCAGTCGGAGCGTTTCTACATGGCGCTGAAGGGCAACGGCAAGACCGTGCGCTACGTGACGCTGCCGCTCGAGGCGCACGGGTACGCGTCGCGCGAGTCGAATCTGCACGTGCTGTCCGAGTGGATCACGTGGTTCGATACGTACGTGAAGAACGCGAAACCCCGGCAGTAGGCGGACGGCAGCAGCCGGACGGGTTGACACCCTCACACGCGCGTCCTAGACTGCCTGTCGGGCCACTTTTTTCGCACTTTCGCGTAGGCGTCCCTTCGAGCACGTGGGAGGGGTTGTCTGATGCGCATCGAG
>JAPKZP010000323.1 GCA_026393735.1 Acidobacteriota bacterium | reverse complement strand
CCGCCGTACAGCAGCATCGCCACCAGGGCGACGGTGAATCTGCCCCGGTAAGGCCTGGCGTACCGAAGGAGTCGAATCAGCGGGTTCACTCGCTGAACCGGTACCGCAGCAGCACCCAGAGGGCGACCACGCCGTCGCGCCAGGTGATTTTCTTGCCCTCGTCGTACCCACGCCCGTCATACGTGATCGGCACTTCGTACACCCGGTAGTGGCGCTTGAAGATCTTCGCCGTCAACTCCGGCTCGATGCCGAACCCGTTCGACCGTACGCTGAACGACCGCAGCACGCCGGTCCGCATCACCTTGTAGCACGTCTCCATGTCGGTGAGCATGGTGTTGTACAGCAGGTTCGTGAGGAACGTGAGCAGCAGGTTGCCCATGTAGTGCGTGAACAGGAAGACCCGATGCCGCCCGAGGAACCGCGACCCGAAGACCACGTCGGCGCGCCCCTCGCAGATGAGCGTGATCAGGGCGGGATACTCCTCGGGTGAATACTCCAGGTCGGCGTCCTGGATGACGACGAGGTCGCCCGCGACGTCCGCGAAGCCCCGCCGCAGCGCCGCGCCCTTGCCCTGGTTCCGTTCCTGCAGCAGAAGATGGAACCCGTGAACCGCCTGCAGGCGCACAAGAATCTCGCGCGTCCCGTCGACGGACCCGTCATCGACCACGATCAGTTCCTTGCGCACCGGCACGGCGAGCACACGCGCGATGATCTCCTCGATGGTGTCACGCTCGTTGAACACCGGCATGACCACCGAAAGCAACGGGTCGGCGAGCACGCCTTTGAGCCGCGACATCAGGCCTCACTCCTGTCGTCATAGCCCCGCGGATGCGCCTGTTTCCAGCGCCAGGCGGTCGCGACCATGGCCTCCAGTTCCGGGAAGCGCGGGTCCCATCCGAGCTCCGCGCGAATGCGGGCGCTCGACGCGAACAGCACGCCCGGGTCACCGGCCCGCCGCGGTGCCGCGCTCCAGGGCACCCGCCGCCCGCTCACCCGCTCGACCGCGCCGATGACCTCGCGCACCGAGAACGGCGTGCCATTGCCCAGATTGTAGACGGCCGAGGGGCCGCCCTCTTCCATCCGGCCGAGCGCCAGCAGGTGCGCACGGGCGAGATCGCACACGTGAACGTAGTCGCGCAGGCACGTGCCGTCCGGGGTCTCGTAGTCCTCGCCGAACAGTTGGAGCGGCTCACCGCCGAGGGCGGCTTCCATCGCCCGCGGGATGACATGAGCCTCCGGGTGATGATCCTCCCCGAGATCACCGTCCGGGTCGGCCCCGGCCGCATTGAAATACCGCAGCGTCACCGCGCGCAGCCCATGCGCCCGCTCGACGTGCGCCAGGGCGCGTTCGACCGCCAGCTTGGTCTCCCCGTACGTGTTGATCGGACGCGTCGGGTGCTGTTCGGTGATCGGCGCCTCCTCCGGATTCCCGTAGACGGCGGCCGTCGAGGAAAACACCAGCCGGGACACCGACTCCGCCACCATCGCCCGCACCAGCGCCAGCGTGCCTTCGAGGTTGTTACGGTAGTAGCCGAGCGGATCCCGCACCGACTCGCCCACCGACGCCCACGCGGCGAAGGCACGCGATCCTCGTCGTGCACGTCGCCGACGACCAGATCGCACCACCGGACAGCGTCGCGGTGCCCCGCCGACAGGTTGTCGTAGACGACGACCCGCCGGCCGGCCCTCACGAGGTCCCGGGCTACATGGCTCCCGATGTATCCGGCGCCACCCGTGACGAGAATCGTGCCGTGCTCAACGCCCAATGGAGTAGTAGGTGAACCCGTTGGCACGCATCACCTCGCGGGAGTAAATGTTGCGACCGTCGAAGATCACCGGCGACTTGAGCTGCTTGCGCATCTTCGCGAAGTCCGGCCCGCGGAACTCGTTCCATTCGGTGACGACGGCCAACGCGTCGGCGCCTTCCAGCGCCGCGTAACTCCGCGAGGCGAACGTCACGCGTGTGCCGAAGATCCTCTTCGCCACCGGCATCGCCGCCGGGTCGAAGGCCTGCACCTTCGCACCTGCCGCCAGCAGGCGCTCGATGAGCACGATGGCCGGCGCTTCACGCATGTCGTCGGTTCGCGGCTTGAACGCCAGGCCCCACACGGCGATGGTCCGGCCCTTGAGCGTCCCGAAGTGCTTCTCCATCCGCGCCGCCAGGACCGACTTCTGCCGGTGGTTCACGCTTTCGACGGCCTTGAGGATCTGGAAGTCGTAGCCCTTGTCGGCGGTGAACTTGACGATGGCCTGGACGTCCTTGGGGAAGCAGCTGCCGCCGTACCCGACACCCGGGAACAGGAACGCTGACCCGATCCGGCGATCGGAGCCCACGGCCTTGCGCACCTGGTCCACGTCGGCGCCGAACACCTCGCACACGTTGGCCACTTCGTTCATGAACGAGATCTTCGTGGCCAGCAAGGCGTTCGCCGCGTACTTGCAGAGCTCCGCGCTGGCGCAGTCCATGACCATGATGGGCGCGCCGGTCCGCGTGAACGGTGAATAGAGCTGCCGCATGATCTCGGCGCTCTTCTCGTCCTCGGTGCCGATAACGACCCGGTCGGGCTTCAGGAAGTCGTCGACGGCGGCGCCCTGCTTCAGGAACTCGGGGTTGCTGACCACGCTGAACGGGTGCGTCGTCTCGCGCCGCACGATTTCGCGGACCTTCTCAGCGGTGCCAACGGGCACCGTGCTCTTGTCGACGATGACCTTGTAGCCGTTCATCGACTGCGCGATTTCGCGGGCAACGCCCATGACGTGCTGCAGGTCCGCGGACCCGTCCTCGCCCTGAGGCGTGCCGACGGCGATGAAGATGACCGAGGCCGCCCTGACCGCCTTGGGCAGCTGCGTCGTAAAGGTCAGCCGCTTCTCCTCCGCGTTCCGACGTACGAGCTCCTCGAGACCCGGTTCGAAGATCGGCATCTTCCCCCGCCGGAGCATCCGGATCTTCGCTTCGTCCTTGTCGACGCAGACCACGTCGTTCCCCGTTTCAGCGAAACACGCGCCCGCCACCAGCCCGACGTATCCGCTTCCGATGATTGCCAGTTTCATGCGTAATGATTCCCAACGACGCAGCCTGGGGATGGAGCACGCCTCCCCAGGAAAACACTTGAAAGTACTATAGGCCCCACAGAGTGTCAAGCTCTTGACAGTCAATGGGTTGCGGGCGAAGGAGGGGTGCGCGATCGAGCCCGAAACCCGTGAAATCACGCTTTCGGGATACGATACTGGCGACGTGATGCGGATTCTGTTCGACTACCGGCCCGCCCTGCGTGCCCGAACCGGTGTGGGCGAGTGGATCCACGAACTGGTGTGCGCCCTGCTGAGGTTGAAGGCCGGCGGCGAGGCGCTGGCCAGCCACATCGAGGTGACCCTGCTCACCGCGTCACTCAAAGACCGCCCGGAACCTGCAGCCCTGGCAGAAGTGGCTGGCGCCACGTTAGTCCATCGGCGCCTGCCGGTCCGCCCCCTCACGTGGGCCTGGAACCGTCTCAACTGGCCGCCGGTCGAACTGGTCACAGGTGCCCGCTTCGACGTCGTACACGCCACTTCACCCCTTCTGCTTCCCAGGCGCGCGGGTCTCGGGGTCTGCACGATCTACGACCTGGACTTCCTCGAACATCCCGAGCGGGCGTGGGGCGAGATGAAGCGCGACTTTCCGGCGCTCGTGCATCGGCACGCCACACTGGCGGACATCGTGGTGACGATTTCCGAGCACTCGAGCCGGCGGATCCAGTCGCTCCTCGGCGTCCCGGCCAGCCGAATCGCCGTGTGCCGCCCGGGAACGCCGGCGTGGGCGCGATCCCCTGTCCAGGCGGCCGTCCCCGCAGCGGAACCCTATCTCCTGTTCGTGGGCACTATCGAACCCCGCAAGAACATCGGCGGCCTGCTTCAGGCCTACGCGCGCCTCTGCCGGGACGTCCCGGGCACTCCTCGCCTGGTACTGGCGGGCGGGCTCATGCCGGCTGCGCAGCCCTGGATCGACATGGCCCGGTCCGAGCCCCTGCGTGGCCGCGTGGAGTTCCGCGGTTACGTGTCCGATCGGGAACGTCCGGCCCTCTACGCCGGCGCTTCGGCCCTGGTGCTCCCGTCGTTCGAAGAAGGGTTCGGACTGCCGGCGCTCGAAGCCATGGCACTCGGCATTCCGGTCGTCGTGTCGAACCGAGGCGCCTTGCCCGAGGTGGTGGGGTCCGCGGGCCTGCTCGTTGAACCGGACGATCCCGCGTCGCTGGCCGCGGCCCTCCGGCGTGTGCTGGAGGAACCCGGCCTCGCGGCGCGGTTGCGGGAGGAAGGCCAGGTCCGGGCCAGGATGTTCGACTGGGACGCGTCCGGGCGGCATCTGCTCGAGTGCTTTGGCGCAGCCCTGGATCGGGCGCGCGGCGGTGCCCGCCCATGAGAATCGGCATCGATGCGCGCGAGCTCATGGGCCGTCCGACCGGCGTCGGCCGCTACCTTGGCGAGCTGCTGCATGCCTGGGCCGACCCTCAGCTCGGGCTGCCCGGCCGGCACGAGTTCCTCCTCTACACGCCCGAACGCCTGAGGCCGGCCATCCTGCAGCAGGCCGCGGCACTCCGGCCATGCGAGCGCATCGTGCCGGGCGATGGCCGTACGTGGTGGGAGCAGTCCGCCTTGGCGCGGGCGGCCGGCGCGGACCACCTGGACGTGTTCTTCGCGCCCGCATATACAGCCCCCTTGCGCCTTCGTGCCCCGGTGGTCGTGACCATTCACGATCTGTCATTCGCGGCTCACCCGGAGTGGTTCCGGTGGCGCGAAGGCGTGCGGCGCCGCCTTGTCACGCGATGGTCCGGCCGCAGCGCCGCGACCGTCCTGACCGATTCACAGTTCTCGGCTGGCGAGATCGTGCGGCACGTGGGCGTCCCCCCCGCGTCGATCCGCGTCATCCTGCTGGGCGTGACGCCGCCCGCCGGGGTGAGCGCGGCGGACCGGCGACTGGACGGAGGATCCGCGCGGACGATCGAACCCGCGGGGCGGGGGCCCCTGGTGCTCTACGTGGGCTCGGTCTTCAACCGCCGCCGCGTTCCCGACCTGATCCGCGCATTCGCGAAGGTTGCACGTTCGCGCGCAGACGCGCGCCTCGCGATCATCGGCGAGAACCGGACGTATCCCTACGAGGACCTGGCCGCCGTGTGCCGGAACGAAGGCGTCATGGACGCGGTGCAGCTCCGGGCCTACGTGACGGACCAGGAACTCGCTGACGCCTACCGCGACGCGTCCGTGTTCGTGTTTCTCTCGGAATATGAAGGCTTCGGCCTGACGCCTCTCGAAGCGCTCGCCTCCGGAATCCCGGCCGTCGTGCTGGACACGCCCGTCGCGCGCGAGGTCTGCGGTGAGGCGGCCTGGTACGTCGAACGCGGGAACATTCACCAGACGGCCGAGGCCATAGGTGAGTTGATCGCCGATGCCGGCACGCGCACCCGGTATCTCGATGCGGCCAGCCGGATCCTCCGGCGCTATTCCTGGATCGACGCCGCGCGCCAGACGATGGCCGCGCTCGAGTCAGCGGCACGGTAGACGCATGGCCGAACTCAGCATCATCATCGTGACCTTCAATACGCGGCAGGAACTGGACGCCTGCCTGGCGTCGATTGCGTCCCACCCGCCCCGGGTGTCGTGCGACATCGTGGTCGTCGACAACGCCTCGACCGACGGCACGCCCGATACGATCCGCTCGCGCTGGCCGGCGGCACGGCTCATCGATGCCGGACGAAATGTCGGATTCGCCGCGGCGAACAATCTCGGCATCCGGGCCGTGGCGAGCGAGCTGGTGCTCTTGCTCAACAGCGACACGATGGTCCCCGCAGGCGCCATCGACACGCTCGTGGACGAGCTGCGGAGCGACCCGGGCCTCGCTGCCATCGGTCCGCGCCTGGTCGATGCCGCTGGGCGGACCGAACTGTCGTTTGGCGCGATGATCAGTCCGTTCAACGAGCTCCGTCAGAAGATGCTCGTGGCGCTGCACCGGCGCCGCGCGCCGCTCGTCGCGCGATTCGTCGAACGACTCACCCGCCGGCGCGGCCAGCCCGACTGGGTCAGCGGCGCCTGCCTCCTGGTCCGGCGCGAGGACGCGCTCCGGGCCGGGCTGCTGGACGAGCGGTATTTCCTCTACGCCGAGGACGTGGATTTCTGCGCGGCGCTGCGCCGGATCGGCAAGCGCATCCAGTTCACGCCGGCGGCCGAGGTTGTCCACCTCCGCGGTGCCTCCGGCCGGCGGCGTCCGGCCGCGACCGAGCGGGCGTACCGGGCCAGCCAGCTCGCCTTCTACGACAAACATCACCCTCGCTGGGCCGGTCTTCTGCGCGCGTACCTGCGTGTGCGGGGGAAGCTGCCTCACGGGGCCGCCTCGTGACGCGGCCGGCGGCGCGGCGGGGCCTGCGCGGCCCTGTGGTATCGTGAACGACGCAACCGGGGACTGACAGGTGCGCATCGCGATCGACGCCAGGAAACTGCACGACTTCGGCATCGGGACCTATATCAGGAACCTGCTGAAGTACCTCGCCCGCTTCGACCAGCAGACGGAGTATGTCCTGCTGTGCAAGCCGCAGGACCGGGACGCCGTGCTGCAGCTCGGGCCCAACTTCACGCCCGTCGTCGAGACCGCCAAGCCCTATTCGCTCCGGGAGCAGTTCACGATTCCGGCGCGGCTGCTCACGCAGCACGTGGACCTGTTCCACGAGCCGCACTACGTGCTGCCGCCCCTCGTGCCGTGCCGCTCGGTCGTCACGATCCATGACTGCATCCACCTGATGTTCCCGCAGTACCTGCCCAACCGCCTGGCGGTCGCCTACGCCCGGGCGAGTCTGTGGGCGGCGGCGCGGCGCGCCGAACGCATCTTCACGGTGTCCGAGACCTCGAAGGCCGACATCCTGCGTTATTGCGACGTGCCGGCCGACCGCATCGTCGTGATCTACAACGCCATCGACGACCGGTTCGCGGTGCCGCCGAGCGAGGATGCCGTGACGCGCGTCCGGGAGCGCTACCAGCTCGACGGCCCGTTCGCGCTGTATGTCGGCAACATCAAGCCGCACAAGAATCTCGAGCGCCTGATCGACGCGTTCCATCTCGTGCGGCGGGATGGCTTCGAACGGTTGAAGCTGTTGATCATCGGGGATCAGATCTCGAAGTACCCGAGGTTGCGGCGCGCGGTCGACAAGTACAAGCTCCACAAGCACGTGCGGTTCCTGGGGTTCGTGCAGGACGACACGCTCGCGGCGCTCTACCGCCTCGCGACGGTGTTCGTGTTCCCGTCGCTGTACGAAGGGTTTGGCCTGCCGCCGCTCGAGGCCATGGCCAGCGGAACGCCGGTCGTCGCGTCGAACACCTCGTCGTTGCCGGAGGTGCTCGGGGACGCGGCGATGCTCGTGGATCCGTACCGGGCCGAGTCGATCGCCGACGGCATGCGCCAGGTCCTCAGCGACAGCGATCTGCGCCGCAGCCTGTCGGCCCGCGGACTGGCCCGGGCGCGGGAGTTCTCGTGGGAGTCGTCCGTCCGGCGCATCCACGAGGTCTATCTCGAAGTCGCGTCCGGGACGGCCTCCTCGTCATGAAGACCGCCATCGTCCACGACTGGCTGACGGGAATGCGCGGCGGCGAGAAGGCGCTCGAGGCGATCTGCGACGTGTTTCCCGCCGCAGACCTGTTCACCCTGCTGCACGTGCGCGGTTCGGTGTCGGCCCGCATCGAGCGTCACCGCATTACCACATCCTTCATTCAGTACCTCCCGAACGCGTCCCGCTGGTACCGCCACTACCTTCCGCTCTTCCCGATGGCGGTCGAACAGTTCGACCTGGGGGGGTACGACCTCGTCGTCAGCATCAGCCACTGCGCCGTGAAGTCGATCGTGCACGGCCCCGGCACGCGACACCTCTGCTATTGCCTGACGCCGATGCGCTACGCCTGGGACCAGTTCGATGCGTACTTCGGCCGGGATCGCGTGGGCCGCGCGGGAGCAGCCCTGCTGCGTCCCGTCCTGGCGGGCCTCGCCCGATGGGACGCCGCGACGGCACACCGCGTCGACGAGTTCGTCGCCATCTCGCAATACGTGGCGGGGCGCGTCGCGCGATACTATAATCGGAGCGCTGCGGTTGTGTACCCGCCGGTTGACACCGAGTTCTTCTGCCCGGACGGATCAGCACCTGGAGCGCGCGCGCTCGTCGTGTCCGCCCTGGTGCCCTACAAGCGGATAGACCTGGCCATCGAGGCGTGCGCCGCCGCACATGTGCCCCTGTCGGTCATCGGCGACGGGCCGGAACTGGCGCGCTTGGAGCGGATGGCAGGGGCAGACGTGACGTTCCTGGGCTGGGTCAGCGACGAGCGGATTCGAGCGGAATACCGGCGGGCCGGCGTGGTGCTGCTCCCCGGTGTCGAGGACTTCGGCATCGTGCCTCTCGAGGCCCAGGCCTGCGGCCGGCCGGTGGTCGCCCTGGGGATTGGCGGCGCGTGTGAGACCGTCGTCGAGGGCGTCACAGGGAGGCTCGTGACGGACGGCACCTCGGCGGCGTTTGGAGACGCTGTTCGCCGAACGCTCGAGGCGCGGCTGCCGCCGGACCCGATCCGGACGCACGCGCAGCGATTCGGCCGCGAGCGATTTGCCCGGTAGATCCGGGCCGCGGTCGATCAGGTTCTCGAATCGCCCTGAAGCCATGGTCAAACGCTACAAACGGACGCTCGCCACCTACTACGTCATCTCCGACGCCGTGCTCAGCATGGTGGCGTTCGTCGGCGCGTATTTCATCCGCTTCCGGTTCGATCTGATCCCCGTGACCAAGGGGCTGCCGCCCATCGAGCAGTGCCTCAGCGTCATGCCGTTTGTCGGCGTCCTCGTGCCGGTGGCCTACTACTTCCAGGGCCTCTACAGCCTTCGGCGCAACCGTACACGCGTCGACGACTTCTTCGCCGTGTTCGTCGGCAGCGTAGTCGCCGTCGTACTGGGCGTGCTGGCGACGCTCTACTTCCAGGCCTACTACGTGCCGGCGGCCCTCAAGGACCGCGGCGCGTTCGAAGTGTCGCGCATTGTCTGGGGCCTGTTCCTCGTCCTGAACATCGGTCTGACGTTCCTGGCGCGCGAGGCCGTGCGCCAGACACTCGCCCGACGGTGGCGGGCCGGCATCGGGCTCAAGCGCATCGTCGTGGTCGGGGCCGGCGAACTCGGGCGCCTTGTCGCGGACAAGATCCTCCAGCACCGCGAGATGGGCTACCAGCTGGTCGGCTTCCTCGACGATCGCGCGGATCGGGACCACCTGGGCTACCGCGGCTTTCCCCTGCTGGGCACGACGTTGGAGACCGGTGCGATCTGCCAGCGCGAACGCATCGATCAAATCTACGTCGCGCTGCCGCTCGAGCAGCATCAGCGCATGCTGGACGTGATCGAGGCGGCTGCCAAGGATCTCATCGACGTGAAGATCGTGCCGGATCTGCTGCAGTTCATCGCCCTGCGGGCGCGGATCGAAGATCTGGACGGCGTCCCGATCATCAACATCAACGACATCCCGCTGCAGGGCCTCAGCGCACTCGCGAAGCGCAGCGTCGATCTCGCGATCTCCGCGGCGGGGCTCGTTGTGCTGGCTGTCCCGTGCGCCCTCGTCGCCCTGTTCATCCGCCTGACGTCCCCGGGCCCCGTCTTCTACCGCCAGGAGCGCATGAGCCTGGACGGCTCGCCGTTCACGGTGTACAAGTTCCGGTCCATGTATCACGAGGCCGAGGCCTCCACCGGCCCGATCTGGGCGCGAGACGAGGACCCCCGGTGCACACCGATAGGCCGGTACCTGCGTCAGTTCGACATCGACGAATTGCCCCAGCTCTGGAACGTGGTCAAGGGCGAGATGTCGCTGGTCGGCCCGCGGCCGGAACGTCCGTACTTCGTCGAGCAGTTCAAGCACCGCTACCCGGAGTACATGCTGCGCCACAAGGTGAAGTCCGGCATCACCGGCTGGGCCCAGGTGAACGGGTGGCGCGGCAACACCTCGCTCGAGAAGCGGATCGAGTTCGACCTGTACTACATCGAGAACTGGTCGCTGAGCCTCGACTTCAAGATCATGTGGCTGACCCTCGTGCGGGGGCTCGGCCTGTACACGCCTCCCCCCGCACGGTAGGCGCAGCATGGCCAAACCACGCGTTGTCATCACAGGCGCTGCCGGGTTCATCGGGTCGCACCTTGCCGAGACGCTGCTCGACCGCGGCTACGGCGTGGTGGGCATCGACAACCTGCTGACCGGCGACATGGCGAACATCGAGCACCTCGCGGGGCGCGATTTCGTGTTCGTGAAGCACGACGTCACGAACTACATCTACGTCGAAGGGCCGGTGGATGTCGTGCTGCACTGGGCCAGCCCGGCAAGCCCGATCGACTACCTCGAGCTGCCCATCCAGACGCTGAAGGTCGGGGCGCTCGGCACCCACAAGGCCCTCGGGCTGGCGAAGGCGAAGGGCGCGCGATTCGTGATCGCGTCCACCTCGGAGGTGTACGGCGATCCGCTCGAGCACCCGCAGAAGGAGACCTACTGGGGCAACGTCAACCCGGTCGGCCCGAGAGGCGTGTACGACGAGGCCAAGCGGTTCGCCGAGGCCATGACCGTGGCCTACCACCGCTACCACGGGGTGGATGCGAAGATCGTCCGCATCTTCAACACCTACGGGCCGCGGATGCGCGTGCGCGACGGCCGCGCCGTGCCCAACTTCATTGCCCAGGCGCTGCGCGGCGAGGACGTGACGGTCTACGGCGACGGTCGCCAGACGCGCAGCCTCTGCTACATCAGCGACCTGGTGGACGGCGTCATCCGCCTGATGCTCTCCAGCGCCAACGAGCCCATCAACATCGGGAATCCCCAGGAGCTGACGATCGAGGACATCGCCCGCACCATCATCCGCATGACCGGATCATCGAGCCGGATCGTGCACAAGGCACTCCCCGTCGACGACCCGAAGGTGCGAAGGCCGGACATCACCCGAGCCCGGACCATCCTGGGATGGGAGCCCACGATCACACTGGAAGAGGGTCTCGGCCAGACGATTGCCTACTTCAGGACGAAGCTGGCGGTTCGTTGATGATGCGCCGGGCATGCACGACGTAGTGCAGCCCTGAGACGAGGGTGACGATCAGGCTGGCCCACACGCCGAGATCGACCAGCACCGATCGCTGGCCCAGGTAGTTGAACAGCAGGACGACGGCACTGGTGACAATATAGGTGGCCGTCGCGACCTTCCCGTACACCGACGGCCTGAACGTGCGCGGCCCCAGCGCGATGCTCACGATGGCCACGGTGATCACGATCAGCACGTCGCGGCTGATGATCAGCACCGTGAGCCAGACCGGCAAGCGGTTCACCAGGCCGATATTGGGCAGCGACAGCACGACGAACGTGCTGACGAGGAGCAGCTTGTCGGCCATCGGGTCGAGAAACGCGCCCAGGCTCGTCCGCTGGTTCGTCCAGCGCGCAATCAGGCCGTCGAGCCCGTCGGTAATCCCCGCCACGACGAACACGAAGAGCGCCCAGCCCATCCTCCCGTACACGACGAGAATGACGAAGGTCGGGACGAGCGCCAGGCGCAGCAACGTCAACTGATTCGCCAGGGTCAACGCGCTCATCGCCCTACCCGCTTCCGCTCCGGCGCTTCGCCGTCAGCCGTTCGAGCCGCTGCACCACGTCCTGGGCCTCCTGCCCGCTCACCGGCCGTGAGGGGCGGAAGAAGCCTCCATCGAGGGACATCGCCCCGGAGGCCACGGCCGCGGAGATGTCCCCGTACTGCAGGTGATCGGGGCCGACATCGCCGATGGCCGCTCTCGCCGCACCCGGCCGGCCCGAGTCGGCGCCAGCCAGGGCCAGCACTCGGCTCACCAGTTGCGCCAGTTCCACGCGCCGCACCACGGTCCGCGGCTGGAACGTGTGATTCGGATAGACCTCCATGATGCCTGCCCGCGTGACGCTCACGATCCATGTGGCCGCCCAATGCCCGCGCACGTCGGTGGCGACCACGCTCGACCGCTGGCGGCTCGTCGCGACGAGCGCCTGCAGGCGAACGCCGACCAGGGCCGCGAGGTCCCCCCGCGTGACCTGCGCCAGCCCGGGGATGGCCCGGTACTCGTCGGGGAGCCGGGCCAGCTCTACGCGATCCCGCAGCTTGTCGAGCCGCTGCTTGAGCGCGTCGGTCGGATCGATCGCATACGCGCGTTCCAGCGCCGAGACCGTGCCCTGGACGTCGCCCTGTTTCTCGAAGGCATCGGCCAGACCCAGGAGCGCGCGCGCGTCGGCGCCGTCGATCGCGACCGCCTTCTGGAGATGCGCGATCGCCGATGGCAACTCACTCATCCGGAGTTCGACCAGCCCGAGGTCACGGTAGAGGAACCCGCTGTCCGGGCTGGTGGCCAGCGCTGATTCGTACGCCCGGCGCGCCTCGTCCAGCCGGCCGGCATCCGCCGCTCGCTTGGCGGCCGCCACGAGATCGCGAACGCGTCCGAAGCGCAGGACGTCGATGCGGCGCGGGAGGTCGACCAGCGTCGGATCGGCGGCCAGCGCCGCCTCGAAACTCGTCAGCGCGTCGTCGCGCTGCCCGAGCGACAGCAACGCCTCCCCCTGGCCGGCCAGCGCGGGCGCGTACTGGGGCGCGAGGCGGATCGCCTGTTCGAAGCGGCCGAGGGCGTCTTTCGGCTTCCCGTCCGCGACCAGCACGAACCCCCAGCCGGTGAGCCCCGGATAGAACGCCGGGGCCTTGCCCACGATGGCCGCGAATTCCTTGCCGGCGGCCCGCAGGTCGCCGACCTGCAGCAGCTGCCAGGCGCGATCGTGGCGCGCCCGCATGCGTTCGTCGCCCACGCGGTTCGGCAGGTTGGGATACGCGAAGTCCGGATAACGAGGTCCCGTCGTGGCCGGCGGCACCACGGGCCGCGTCGCACACGCGGCCGCCACGACGACCATGAGAGCGATCCCGGCGGTCTTCAGTCGTCTCATGATCGG
>JAPKZP010000191.1 GCA_026393735.1 Acidobacteriota bacterium | reverse complement strand
GAGAGAATCTCCGCCTGAGCCATGCCACAACCAACCTCTGACTGTCTGACGGCCCGCCACGCGGGCGTCCGCGCGGCGCTGGCGGCGAACACCCTGGACGCCCTGGTCGTCGTGCACCTGCCCAATGTCCGGTACCTGACCGGGTTTGCGGGCAGCACCGCCACCGTCGTGCTGACGGCGGCGGAAATCATCTTCATCACCGATGGCCGGTACCTGACCGAAGTGGCGGCCGACATCGCACCGAACTGCCCGGGCTTCCGCCTGGTGAAGGTCGATCCGACCTACGACGCCACGCTTGCCCGCGTCCTGGTGGAATCGGGTGTCTCGCGGGTGGGTTTTGAGGCGGCCTACCTGACCGTCAAGCGATTCGACTGGCTGTCAATGACGCTGGCGGCGAGCGTGGCTGGACGGGCCGCCCCGGTGCTCGTTCCGGCCGAACGGCTCATCGAAGCGGCGCGCATCAGGAAGGACGCAACCGAGTGCGATATCTTCCGCCGCGCGGGCGCCTTGCTCGATGCCGTCGCCGCCGACGTGCTGGCATCGGTGCACGCGGGCATCCGCGAGTGCGACCTGGCGGCCGACATCGATCACAAGCTGCGGCGCGGGGGATTCGAAAAGCCCTCATTTGATACGATTGTGGCTTCCGGGCCACACGCCGCTATGCCTCATGCCAGGCCTGACAGCCGGGTGCTTCAGGCCGGCGACCTGGTCGTGCTGGACTTTGGGGGCGTCTACGACGGATACTGCGTCGACCTCACCCGCACCGTCAGCATCGGACCGCCGGACCTCGAAGCCCGACGGCTGTACGCGGCGGTGTCGGAGGCGCACGAGGCCGCGGGCAGGGCGGCCCGGCCTGGCGCGCCGGTGAGCGACGTGGACGAGGCGGCACGGGCCGTGCTCGAACGGCATGGCTTGGGCGCGGCCTTCAGTCATGCGACCGGGCATGGGCTCGGGCTGGAGATCCACGAGGAGCCGCGGGTGGGCCCGAGGCGGACCGACATCCCGGGCGTCCCGCCCGCGGGGCGCGACGATGCCCTGGAGCCGGGAATCGTCTTTACCATCGAGCCGGGCGCCTACGTCCCCGGCGTGGGTGGTGTCAGGATCGAGGACGACGTGCTGGTGACGGGCGCGGGCGTGGAGTGGCTGACTCACGTGCCGCGCGAACTCCGGGTGGTGTAACACGATGAATGTTGACGAGATCCGCAGCATCCTGAACCTGGTCAAGGAGCACGAGCTCAGCGAGTTCGAGCTCGAGATTGACGGGATGAAGATCAAGGTGAAGAAGGCCGGCGGCACGCACGTCGTGCAGATGCCGGGGATGGCGTCCTATGTGCCGCTGCCAGCCGTGGCGATGCCGGGCCCGT
Organism: Acidobacteriota bacterium; assembly: GCA_026393735.1. GTDB lineage: Bacteria > Acidobacteriota > Vicinamibacteria > Vicinamibacterales > JAKQTR01 > JAKQTR01. The sequence continues at coordinate 4,621 of JAPKZP010000191.1, read as the reverse complement.
CTGCGGGGGCACCTCCCGCCCCGCGGGCCGTCGAGGCGCGCCTTGCGGGTGACGCCGCCGATGCCGTGGATGCCGACCTGGCCATCGTGAAGTCGCCGATCGTCGGAACGTTCTATCGGGCCCCTGAACCGGCCGCTCCGCCGTTTGTCGAGAAGGGCGCCCGGGTGAAGAAGGGCCAGGCGCTGTGCATCATCGAAGCCATGAAGCTGATGAACGAGATCGAGTGCGACTACGACGGCGAAGTCGTGGCGATCTACGTCGATAACGCGCAGCCCGTCCAGTACGGAGAACGTCTGTTCGCCATCAAGGTGAAGTGATGTTCAAGAAGATCCTGATCGCGAACCGCGGCGAGATCGCCCTGCGCGTCATCCTGGCGTGCCGGGAAATGGGCATCCGGACGGTCGCGGTGTACTCGGAGGCCGACGAGCACGCCCTCCACGTGCGGTTCGCCGACGAGGATGTGTGCATCGGCCCTCCGCGGGCGACCGACAGCTACCTGAACGTGCCGGCGATCATCAGTGCCGCGGAAATCACCGGATCGGACGCGATCCATCCCGGCTACGGCTTCCTGTCGGAGAGCGCCTACCTGGCGGAGGTGTGCGAAGCCTGCCACATCAAGTTCATCGGCCCCGATCCGCAGGTGATCCGCCTGATGGGTGACAAGGCCCGCGCGCGCCGCGCCATGAAGAAGGCCGGCGTGCCGATCCTGCCGGGATCGGAAGGGACCCTGGAGAGCGAAGACCAGGCCTTGAAGATCGCGCACGAGATCGGCTATCCCGTGCTCATCAAGGCCACGGCCGGCGGCGGCGGCCGCGGCATGCGGGTCGTCCGCAACCCGTCGGAGATGTCGCGGGCGTTCCGGACCGCGTCGCGCGAGGCTGAGGCGGCCTTCGGGGTGGCGGACGTCTATGTCGAGAAGTATCTCGAGAACCCGAGGCACATCGAGTTCCAGATCCTCGGGGACCACCACGGCAACGTCGTGCACCTCGGGGAGCGCGAGTGCTCGGTGCAGCGGCGCCACCAGAAGCTCATCGAGGAATCACCGTCGCCCGCGCTGACCGAGAAGATGCGCCGCAAGGTCGGCGCCATCGTCGTGGACGCCGCCCGCGACGTGCAGTACACGAACGCCGGCACGTTCGAGTTCCTCATGGACCCGGACGGCAAGTTCTATTTCATGGAGGCGAACACCCGCCTGCAGGTCGAGCACGGCGTCACGGAACTGGTGACCGGCGTCGACATCGTGAAGGAGCAGATCCGGGTGGCGGCCGGGGAGCGGCTGGCGTTCAAGCAAAGCGAGATCACGTTCTCCGGTCACGCGATTGAATGCCGCGTGAACGCCGAGTGCCCGACCACGTTCGTCCCGTCGCCGGGGACGGTCCACGTCTTCAGTGCCCCGGGCGGGCCCGGGATACGGGTGGATACGGCGATGCATGCCGACGCCACGGTGACGCCGTACTACGATTCGATGATCGCCAAGATCATGGCGTATGGGCGGGATCGGGACGAGGCAATCGCCCGGATGCGCCGTGCGCTCGAGATGACCGTGATCGAGGGCATCAAGACGTCGATCCCCATGCATTTGCGGATCCTCGCGGATCCGGACTTCCAGGCAGGCCGTCTGAGCACGGGGTTCATGGAACGGTTCCTGGTGCCAGCCAAACCCGAGAAGCCCGCCGGGGCGGCGTAGCGGCCATCGCCTCCCGCTTGCCGCGCCGAAGCCCGGAGGGCGAAGGCGGGAACCCGATCTGAGGGCTCGCCTCGGGTCCCATGTATAATGCCCCGACCTTGCCGGAATGAACTGCCGCGGGCGTGAGCGCACGCCGGGCATTGGTCCAGTGCAACCATCGCTCCGGGAGGCCGTCTGTTCAGTTCTGGTTCGGAGGCCCATCACATGGCAGGTTTGTTCATCAAGAAGGACCTGGCGAAGCTCATCGCCGACGCCAACGATCCGCTCGCCGGAGAAGCCGTTCACGGTGCCCACGCGGGAGGGCAGCTCAAACGCACGCTGACGGCGTTCAACCTCACCATGCTCGGCATCGGTGCCATCATCGGCGCGGGCATCTTCTCCCTGACAGGAACCGCCTCGGCCAACTACGCCGGGCCGGGCATCGTGTACAGCTTCATGATTGGCGGCGTGCTCTGCGCGCTGGCGGGCGTGTGCTACGCCGAGATGGCGTCGATGATCCCGGTCGCGGGCTCAGCCTACGCCTACAGCTACGCCACCATGGGCGAGTTCATCGCCTGGATCATCGGCTGGGACCTGATTCTCGAGTACGCGTTCGGTGCCGTGACGGTCAGCGCGTCGTGGTCCGGCTACTTCCTGAGCCTGGTGCACAAGACGCTCGGGCTCCCGGTCTCCGACACGCTCATACGCTTCACCAAGGGGCCCTGGGAGCAGGTGCTGCTCAATGACGGCGTGACCAGGGTCTTCGGGTTCTGGAACGTTCCGGCCTCGTTCATCGGGCTGGTCGTGGCGGCGATTCTCTACCGGGGCATGCGGGAGAGCGCGTTCGTCAACAACCTCATCGTGGTCATCAAGGTCACGATCGTCCTGGTGTTCATCGCCCTGGGCATCAGCCTCATTTCTCCGGACAACCTGTTCGTGAACCACGCGGCGACGGGGTTGATGGCCCTCGTTCCGGCCAAGGAGATGATCACGCTCAACGGGAACCAGGTGAATGCCTACGGGTGGGGCCTCAACGGTGTGCTGACCGGCGCCGGCGTCGTCTTCTTTGCCTACATCGGCTTCGATGCGGTGTCCACGACGGCGCAGGAAGCCAAGAACCCGAAGCGGGACCTGCCGATCGGCATCCTGGGCTCCCTGGTGATCTGCACGATCCTGTACATCCTCGTGGCTGTCACGCTCACGGGTGTTGTGAACTACAAGGAACTGGGCGTGCCGGACCCGATCGCGGTGGGCATCGACCGGATCGTCGCCCTGCGCGGCTGGTCGCCCGTGGCCCAGAAAGTGTTCACGTTCTTCATCAAGCTGGGCGCGTTGTCCGGGCTCACCTCCGTCATCCTCGTCATGATGATGGGGCAGACGCGCATCTTCTACGCGATGAGCAAGGACGGGCTGCTGCCCTGGTTCGGGGCCGTCCACAAGGAGCACGGGACGCCGTACATCGCCACGGTGCTCACGGGCCTCTTCGTGGCCTTCTGCGGCGGCGTGATGCCGATGAGCCTGGTCGGGGAGCTCGTGTCGATCGGGACGCTGCTGGCCTTCGTGCTCGTGTGCGTCGGCGTGCCGCTGCTGCGGGTGGCCAGCCCGGAAATCGAGCGGCCCTTCAAGGTGCCTGGCGGTACCGTGGGCGCCTGGGTGGTCGGCATCGCGGGTGCCCTGGCCTGTCTGTACGTCATGTGGGGGCTGCCCAAAGACACGTGGTTGCGGCTCATCATCTGGATGGAGGTCGGCCTCCTGATCTACGGCGGATTCGGCTGGCGCAAGAGCCGGCTGGCCAACCCGAAGGAGACCCCATCGCGCGCCTCGATGCACAAGCCCATCCTGGCGACGGCGATTATCGCGTTCGTGCCGACCATCATCTTCGCCTATCAGGTCTTCGGCAAAGGTCAGTAGCGACGCGTGGCCATGGCCACACCGCACTCGGAAAGAAGCTTGAGACCGACGGGCGTCAGCCCGCCGGTCTCGGGGTCGTTCAAGGGCGACTGGGTCAGTCTCGTCCGCGGGCCGAGGCTGGCGGTCGCCCTGCTGTCCACCGTGCTCGTGGGCGGCACGCTCGGGTACGTGCTCATCGAGGGCTGGTCGGCCTGGGACGCCCTCTATATGACCGTCACGACCGTCACGACGGTCGGCTACCGGGAAATCCACCCGCTGTCACGCGCAGGCCAGGTCTTCACCGTATTCGTCATCCTGGCGGGCGTCGGGACGGCGTTCTACACGTTCACGCTCCTGGCTACCATCGTCGTGGAAGGCGGGCTGCACGTGCGCCTCGAGCGCCGGCGGCGAATGCGTATGCTCGATCAACTCAGTGACCATTTCATCGTCTGCGGCTACGGGCGCATCGGGACCATCATCGTGGACGAACTGCAGCGTCAGCACGTGCCGTTTGTCGTCATCGAGCGGGATCCCGAGCGCGTGCAGGCCGTGATGGAAGCAGGCGGTCTGGCCGTCGAGGCCGACGCCAGCCGAGAGGACGTGCTGCAGCGCGTGGGCATCAGCCGCGCCAGGGGCCTGATTGCGGCCGTCGGCACTGACGCCGAGAACGTCTACGCCGTCCTCACGGCCCGGGGGCTGAGGCCCGATCTCTACATCATCGGCCGGGCCGAAACCGAGGATGCCGAACGGAAACTGCTGCGTGCCGGCGCGAACCGGGTGGTGGCCCCCTATCGCATCGGGGCGCGGGAACTGGCCCAGATGGCCCTGCGGCCGGCCGTCGTCGACTTCTTTCAGCTCGCGACGAGATCGGGAAACCTCGAGCTGGCGATTGAACAGGTCGCCATCGCCGCGGGAAGCCCCCTGGCCGGCCAGTCGATCATCGAGGCCAACGTGCGGCAGAAGTTCGGCCTGATCGTCGTCGGCATCCAGCGTGCGGCCGGCAAGATGGAATTCAACCCGCCTGGCGATGCCGTGATGCAGGTCGGTGACCAGCTCGTCGTTATT
>JAPKZP010000303.1 GCA_026393735.1 Acidobacteriota bacterium | reverse complement strand
GGTGCTGTTCGGGGATGGCGCGGCGGCCGTCGTGGTCCAGGCGCACTCGGGTGATGACCGCGGCGTCATCGATCACCTCATTGGCGCCGACGGGGCGGAGTTCCAGCGGCTGTGGATTCCGAGCGCCGGCACGCGATACCGACCGTATCTGGACGCCGGGGTCCTCGAGCGCGGCGAGCAGTGGCCCCAGATGGACGGCCGCTACGTGTTCAAGATGGCGACGATCAAGATGGCCGAGGTGACGCAGCAGATCCTGGCGCGCAATGGCGTGAAGCCCGAGGATCTCGCCCTGGTGCTGATGCACCAGGCCAACCGCCGCATCAACGAGTACGTCCAGAAACTGCTCGGGCTGCCCGACAGCAAGGTCATCCACAACATCCAGAAGTACGGCAACACCACGGCGGCCACAATCCCCCTGCTGTGGGACGAGGCGACCCGGACCGGGCGCCTGAAGCCGGGCGACCTCGTGCTGTGCGTGGCCTTCGGGGCCGGCATGAGTTGGGGCGCGAACCTCCTGCGCGCCTGACGCGAACTCGTTGCCAGGCACAGTAGGCGCCCCCAGGGGTCAGACTCCGGGGTCAGACTCCGGGGTCAGACTCCGGAGTCTGACCCCTAGCGACATTCGGTGGCGCCAGGCCCCGGGCGACCGACCGTCATCTCATCAACGGACGTCTGACGTCCGGCTGCCGGCGACCGAATTTGTCGCATATGACCAGCGAAACTGGCATCTGCCCGCCCGGGTCACTGATTGCCCATCCGCCGGATCTTGGTTGGTGATGACGCCGATTGCCGTGAAAATTACCTGCCACCCTCGTGCCCATCGAACCAGCGGCGAGGGGGAACTGTTCGTCTCCACCCGGTTCCACGGCAGGAGGATTTCATGCACGCTCCAGCGAAGTACTTCGAGAAGGGCCTGTGCTGGGTCGGGAACGGCCTCTGGTACGCTCTTCAGCCCCTCTACAGGATTGCCAGGAATCCCTCGTTCACACCGAACTGGTCGGACCGACCGCTCCTGAAGTCGAACGAGAAATTCCGGCCGCCACTTGGAGTCCCCCGCGAGACGACGTCGCTATGCCCGACCTGCACGCGCGAGGCGCGCCAGAAGGTGACGGACGGCGAAGCCACGCCTGCCCTCTTCATCCGCGACCATGCCGCGGAGATCCCGGCGCAGATCATCGAGCGCGACGGGAAGGTCCTGATGGTGAAGGACTGCCCGACGCACGGCCACTTCGAGGACGTGCTCTCCACCGACCCGGCGTTCTTCAAGAAGATGGAGGACATGTTCCAGGGGACGGACATCCCGATCCACAGTACCGACGGGACGCACGAGCACGGGCTGAGCGCGCTGCGCTACGGCCGCGGCACCGTCCTGACCGTCGACCTGACGAACCGCTGCAACATGATGTGCGATCCGTGCTTCACGGACGCCAACCAGGTCGGGTTCGTGCACGAGCCGGAGTGGGAGGAGATTCAGGCGATCCTCGATCGCGCCGCCGCCGTGAAGCCGCATCGCCAGATGTCGGTGCAGTTCTCGGGCGGAGAGCCGACGCTCTCGCCGCACTTCCTCAAGGCCGTCGCGTACTGCAAGCAGCTCGGCTTCAACAGCACGCAGGCGGCGACCAACGGCATCGAGTTCGCCAAGGACCCGGAGTTCTGCCGCAAGTCCGCCGAGGCCGGGTTGCGGTTCGTCTACCTGCAGTTCGACGGCGTGGGCAATGCCGCCAACCAGCACCGGCGCGTGGCGAACCTCTTCGACGTGAAGATGCGCGCCATCGAGAACCTGCACGCCGCGGGCGTCGACATCGTGCTCGTCAGCACGATCATCAACGGCGTCAACAACGAACAGGTTGGGCGCATCGTCGAGTTCGCCCTCGACAATCCGAAGAAGGTGTCGTTCATCTCCTTCCAGCCGGTGTCCTTCACCGGGCGCGACGAGGAGATCAGCGACGAGCGGCGCGCGGCGCAGCGCTACACGATCGCGGACCTGGCGCACGACATCAAGCGTCAGACCGGGATTGGCGAGCCGACGCGCGACTGGTTCCCGATCTCCCTGATGACGACGTTCGGCGACTGGGCGGATCTGGTGCACGGAACCAGCGCGGCGTGGGGGCATTTGAACTGCGGCTGCCATCCGGACTGCGGGTCGGGCATGGCCGTCATGATTGACAAGTCGACGAAGGAGCGCGTGGCTATGTCGGCGTTCCTCGACGGCCACAACCTCGTGAAGGACCTGGCGGTCGTCAACGACGCCGCGCGGGGCCGCTTTCTCTCGGCGCTCGGCCTCGGCGTGTCGTTGCTGCGCAACTACGATCCCTTCAAGTCGCCGTCGCGGCTGCGCATCATGGACCTGATGAAGAAGTTCGACAAGGCGTTCGGCGCGACCGGCCGTGACTACGGCAAGGTGGGCGCGGGCCGCACGCTCGAGGACGTCCAGAAGCGCCGGTCGGACGACTGGCTGTTCCTGTTCATCGCCGGCATGTGGTTCCAGGACCTCTGGACGTACGACTTCCGCCGCACGCACCAGTGCATCATTCCGTACGGCACGCAGGAAGGGGAGATCTCCTTCTGCGCCTACAACACGGGCGTGGGCTGGCGGCAGATCGTCGAAAAGAAGCACCAGACGTCCACGCTGGCCGCGTGGTACGACACGAAAGGCCGCCACCAGATCTATACCGGTGGCCATCTCGTTCCGCTCGCGACGACCGAGCACTCGCTGTCATTGAACCCCGAGGCCCTGGCTGCGGGCGTGCAGCACGATCTCGACCTGGCCGGCGTCGCGAAGACGTCGCGCGAGGAAAAGATCAAGGCGCGCCAACAGGAGCACGCGAGCTGAGGCTGGGACGGAACACCCCGGGCGACGACCAACGCGAGAGTCCGCAGACAATCAAACGGCCCGCTGACCCCCGGGGGAGGCGGGCCGTTTGTGTCGTCACGATGACGTGGACGGTCCGGACTTCCTCGGCCGCGTGATGCCGAGCTTCTTCATGCGGAAGCGAACGGTGTTCGGGTGGAGGTCGAGCTTCTCTGCCGCGTGGCCCGGGCCGTTGATCAGCCAGCCGCATTCCTCAAGCACGGCCTCGAGGTGAGCGCG